>NZ_JALNPN010000019.1:0-105549 GCF_024520835.1 Pantoea sp. Fr+CA_20 | reverse complement strand
TCAGAAGTGAAACGCCGTAGCGCCGATGGTAGTGTGGGGTCTCCCCATGCGAGAGTAGGGAACTGCCAGGCATCAAATTGAAAACCTGCACGTTACTTCGGGCAGTTCTCTACTCAAAGAGAGTAGGACAAAAGCGAATGCTTTTGAACGCTGCAGAGCAGCGGCCCGAAGGGTGAATCACCGCGTGATTCATCAACTGCCAGGCATCAAATTAAGACCAGTACGCTGGTCGTGACCTTACCGGTGACGCGGAAGGGCGAAACACCTGATATCAGAACGTTTTTCTGATGTCAGTACAGAATCGGTGGAGCGGTAGTTCAGTTGGTTAGAATACCTGCCTGTCACGCAGGGGGTCGCGGGTTCGAGCCCCGTCCGTTCCGCCACCCTTTTTAGGGGCGTAGTTCAATTGGTAGAGCACCGGTCTCCAAAACCGGGTGTTGGGGGTTCGAGTCCCTCCGCCCCTGCCAGAAAGAGAAAAATCCTTTGCTTCGGCAAAGGATTTTTTTTTGCCTGAAGAAAACTAAAAAAGAAAATCAGCCAGCAGAAACTGGCTTAATCCTCTCCCCTCATACCCTTAGTTCGGCACGACAGGAAACTTTAGCAACTGACGAATGTACGTTTGCTGATCGCTGTTTTGTAGCCACACCGCATAAAGGGGTCGAACTGCGACAGAAGTATCAGGCATCACCATCAGATCGCTGTACAGGCTTTGCCAGAAATCGGGCAGAAACGCGCAGGCTCCCGTGGTATGCAACAATTCCCGCGTAACCTGCGCTGATGTCGTTGTTAACACCGGTACATCATCTCCGCCGGAGAGATAGCTTTGATGCTGATGAAAGTCGGCTCCCCATTCCACTTTAATGTAGTCATATTTCTCACGCTTTTCTGTCTGCCGTGAGCGAAAAAGCGCCAGTGAAATATGACCGATCTGCTGGCTGGTTAATTCATCCATCTTCGGTGCTTCAGTCGTAATCAATAAGTCCAGCTGACGCTCGTGTAGCTGCTTAACCAACAAATGACGCTGTGCCACACGCGCTTCCAGATGCAGGCTCTCACGGTTCTCATAGAGCGTCTTAAGCCAGGGTGTTAAGTAGGCCTCCCATAGCGAGGCACTGGCACCGATAGACAGCTCATGGTGCTGCTGCGTATGTGACACTTCTTTCTTGGCCATCAGCCATGTATTCATCAGACTTTCGGCATAGGGCAGCAGGCGCTCTCCTGCAGAAGTCAGACGTATATTGTTGCGATGTCGGGTAAAAAGATTAACCCCTAGCTGGTTTTCTAACTGGCGGATGCGAAAACTGACAGCAGACTGCGTTAAGTAAAGTGCTTCTGCAGCGCGCCCGAAATGGCGAGTTCTGCTCACTTCCAGGAAAGTTTTCAGTAATTCCGTATCCACATCGTTCTCCCAAAATTTGTTTGTCGTATAGATTTAAATGTTTTGTTTTACACTCTGTCAAGCCTATCTAATACTCCGCGCCATAAATCGCACGGCCATAAGAGAAACAGGAGCGTGTAACATGGCGGAAAGCTTCTCAACGGAAAATCGTTTCTTTGATAACAAACATTACCCACGCGGTTTTTCGCGTCATGGGGACTTTACGATTAAAGAAGCACAGCTACTTGAACGCCACGGTGTTGCTTTTAATGAGTTGGATCTTGCTAAACGCGAGCCGACGACAGAAGAAGAACGTTTGTTCATTGAGGTTTGTCGTGGCGTGCGTGAGCCGCAAACGGAAGCAGAACGTGTATGGTCCAAATACATGACACGTATCAAGCGTCCTAAGCGTTTTCACACGCTGTCAGGCGGTAAGCCACAGATGGATACCGTTGAAGACTACACCGAAAGCGACGATTGATGAGAAGGGGCGAAAGCCCCTTTTTACTGCATGCTTTTATGAAGATAGATCATCAGCCGGTCAATGCTACGATAACTGACGGCTTCCTGAAGATGGTGACGCGTAATCGTCTCTTCACCCGCTAAATCGGCCACTGTCCGAGCCACTTTCAGAATACGTTGCCACGCCCGTACCGATAAGCCCAATTGATTTAAAACCGACTCAAGCCATTTGGCATCCGGCGGCGTAATCTCACACCACTGTAGTACATCCGAATTCGCCAACTGGGCGTTGATCTTTCCTGAGCGCGCCATTTGTATCTGACGTGCGGCGAGTACCCGTTCACGCACCTCCGCAGAGCTTTCCCCGGCATGACGTTGCTGACTCAGCATTCCGGCAGGAAGCAAGGGCACTTCCAGGGACAGATCAAAGCGGTCGAGGAAAGGACCTGAAAGCTTGCCGAGATAGCGCAGAATCTGCTGCGGCGACGTACGATTATGCTGGCCTTGATAGTGCCCGGTTGGACTGGGATTCATCGCGGCGATTAACTGAAAGCGTGCGGGATAAACAACTTTTGCCCTGGCCCGTGAAATCGCCACCTCACCGGACTCAATGGGTTCACGTAATGCATCCAGAACGCTGCGCTGGAATTCAGGCAATTCATCCAGAAACAGCACGCCGTTATGAGCCAGCGAGATCTCCCCTGGACGGGGTAACGCACCGCCACCGATGAGAGCATACAGTGAAGCACTATGATGTGGCGCTCTGAAAGGCCGCTTACGCCATTGCTGATGCCACGGTCCGGCAATGCTCAGGCTGGCAATGGCTGCGCACTCTAAGGCTTCCTGATCGCTTAACGGCGGCATGATGCCGGGTAAGCGCGTGGCGAGCATGGTTTTGCCTGTTCCTGGCGGCCCAATCAGCATCAGGTTATGTCCCCCTGCGGCGGTAATTTCCAGGGCGCGCCGACCCTGTTCCTGACCCACAATATCGCGGAGATCGTCTGTGATGATTTCATCGTGTTCCGTATGGGCGGCTGCAACAGCTAACTCACACTTACCGTGTAAAAAGGCACAGACTTCGATCAAGTGCGCAGCGACTAAGGTCGCACCTTTGCGGATCAAACCCGCGTCAGCCTGGTTTTCTGCCGAAAGGATGAGCTGTCGGTTGCCCTCAATCGCCGCCAACGCCGCCGGAATGGCACCCTTAACGCCGCACAGGGCACCGTTAAGGGCCAGTTCACCCAGAAACTCGTGCTGGTCGAGCTTGTCCGCAGGAAGCTGTTCAGAGGCCACCAGAATGGCGATAGCCATGGGCAAATCATAACGGCCGCCTTCTTTAGGTAAATCTGCCGGGCCTAAGTTGATGGTGATGCGTCGGGCAGGGAAGTCAAAACCGCTGTTTATGATGGCGCTACGGACGCGCTCACGCGCTTCTTTAACGGTGGTTTCAGGTAAACCCACCAGTGTCAGTGCAGGCAACCCGTTACTGATATGCACTTCAATCGTAACCAGCGGTGCTTCAACACCGATGGCTGCCCGCGTCAGCACCTTTGATAATGACATCGCCGCTCCCAAATACGGCAATTCTGCCTGCGGGATTCAGGTACGGCGAAGGGTAAAACAGCGAAATGTATCTTGCCCCGCAAACTTTTCCTTCGTCATACATTGGATTTCTTATTTTGCAGAAGCGTGCTGTGAAACGACCAGGATGCGATCAGCGTCATTTTTTGTCAGCAGCAGCACCTGATGAAATACTCTTTTAATAACAAATTGATAACGAAAGAGTGCAGCCTGACGGAATAAAAAACCTGATAAAAAATGTTGTATTTAGCCTGCTAACTATGATAACTCTGTAGGCATTACTTCGAACGAGTGAAAGAATCGAATACGTTATGAAAGCCCTTCTACTAGTGATTAGCCTTGTCGTGATTAGCGTGGTGGTGATTATTAACCCACTGTGCGGGGCAACGCTTGGAGCAAGAAAGGCTTAAAAATCAAGCCAGAACTCTAAAAAACCCCCCGCACCGAAAGGTCCGGGGGTTTTTTTTTGACCTGGCAAAAACTTAGTAAATCTGCAAGGAACAAACAATGAACAGTAGCATAAAATTCTGTTGTTCCCCTAAGGACACAGGAGAATAGCGATGACAGGTGCACAATGGGTAGTTCAGGCTTTACGCGCGCAGGGCGTTGATATCGTATTTGGCTATCCTGGCGGTGCAATCATGCCAGTATACGATGCGCTATACGACGGCGGCGTGGAACACCTGTTGTGCCGTCATGAGCAGGGCGCCGTCATGGCCGCTATCGGCTATGCCCGTTCAACCGGCAAAACGGGCGTTTGCATTGCAACATCCGGTCCCGGTGCGACGAATCTGATCACCGGGCTTGCCGACGCCATGATGGACTCTGTTCCGGTTGTCGCGCTAACCGGTCAGGTCTCTTCCGCGTTTATCGGTACAGATGCCTTTCAGGAAATCGATGTTCTTGGCCTGTCATTAGCCTGCACGAAACACAGTTTTATGGTTGAGTCGCTGGACGAGTTGCCTTCCGTCATGGCTGAAGCCTTTGCTATCGCTCAGTCCGGTCGCCCCGGCCCGGTTTTAGTGGATATTCCAAAAGATATCCAGATGGCAAAAGGCGAGCCTTCACCACAGTTGATGCCGGTCGAGGAAGTTATGTCGATGCCGCATCAGGCGATAGTGGAAGCACGGGCGATGATGGCTCAGGCCAAAAAGCCGATGTTATACGTGGGCGGCGGCGTGGGAATGGCGCAGGCAGTACCGGCACTGCGCGCCCTGGCGCAGGAAACAGGCATACCCGCGGTCGCCACGCTGAAAGGGCTGGGAAGTATTGATGCAGACAGCGATTTATATCTGGGTATGCTGGGCATGCACGGCACCAAGGCTGCGAATCTGGCTGTACAATCTTGTGATCTGTTAATTGCGGTTGGCGCACGTTTTGATGACCGTGTAACAGGCAAGCTGGACACCTTTGCACCGCTGGCAAGTGTGATTCACCTTGATGTCGACCCGGCAGAACTGAACAAGCTGCGCCGTGCGCATGTCTCGCTGCAAGGCGATCTTAACCACGTTCTGCCCGCCCTGAGCCAGCCTTTAGAGATTCAGGCATGGCGTGACGAAGTGACCGCACTGAAGGCACAGCATGCATGGCGCTACGATCATCCCGGCGAAGCGATCTATGCGGCGTTGTTATTGAAACAACTGTCCGACCGCAAGCCTGCCAACACCGTGATCACGACCGACGTCGGTCAGCACCAGATGTGGGCGGCCCAGCATATCTCCTGTGACGCGCCTGAAGATTTCATCACCTCCAGCGGATTAGGCACCATGGGCTTTGGCCTGCCCGCGGCGATCGGTGCGCAGGTTGCGCGTCCCAACGATACGGTGATCTGCGTCTCGGGCGATGGCTCAATCATGATGAACATCCAGGAGCTGGGCACAATCAAACGCGGTAAGCTGCCGGTAAAAATCTTGCTGCTGGATAACCAACGCCTGGGTATGGTCCGCCAGTGGCAGCAGCTGTTTTTTGATGGCCGCTACAGCGAAACCATCCTGACCGATAACCCCGACTTTCTTACCCTGGCCAGTGCGTTTGATATCCCCGGCCAGCGCATCACCCGTAAAGATCAGGTCGACGCCGCGCTCGATGCTCTGCTGAGCAGTGAAGGCCCTTACTTCCTGCATGTTTCAATCGATGAGCATGAAAACGTCTGGCCATTGGTACCGCCTGGTGCCAGCAACGCCAACATGATGGAGAAAACCGTATGAACCAGCATCAATTGTCTATCGAAGCGCGCTTTCGACCTGAAATATTGGAACGTATTTTACGTGTTGTACGCCACCGTGGCTTTCAGGTGTGTTCCATGAACATGGCCACTGTCGCTAACACTGAAAACATTAATATCGAAATGACCGTTGCCAGCCAGCGCTCTGTCGATTTACTGTCTTCCCAGCTAAGAAAACTGATGGATGTCGCCTGCGTCCAGATTCAACAACAGACATCACAACAAATACGCGCGTAGTCGCTATAGGAAATAATAATGAGCACGAAGAAAGCAGACTTTATTTGGTTCAACGGCGAAATGGTTAAATGGGAAGAGGCAAAAGTCAGCGTGATGTCTCACGCGTTGCACTACGGCACATCGGTATTTGAAGGCGTTCGCTGCTATGACTCCCATAAAGGGCCGGTTGTATTCCGTCACCGCGAGCACATGCAGCGCCTGCACGATTCCGCCAAAATCTACCGTTTCCCAATCAAACACAGCGTTGATGAACTGATGGAAGCCTGCCGTGAAGTCATTCGCGTCAACAACCTGAAAAGCGCCTATATCCGTCCGCTGGCTTTCGTCGGTGATGTGGGACTGGGCGTGAACCCGCCGGATGGCTTTACGACCGACGTGATCATTGCGGCCTTCCCGTGGGGCGCTTATCTGGGTGCTGAAGCGCTGGAAAACGGTATTGATGCGATGGTTTCCTCATGGAACCGTGTTGCGCCAAATACGCTGCCAACCGCGGCGAAAGCAGGCGGCAACTACCTTTCCTCACTGTTAGTGGGCAGCGAAGCACGTCGCCATGGCTACCAGGAAGGGATCGCGCTGGATACCAATGGCCTGATCTCAGAAGGGGCAGGCGAAAACCTGTTCGAAGTGAAAGACGGTGTGCTGTTCACCCCGCCGTTTACCTCATCTGCACTGCCGGGCATCACCCGCGATGCCATCATTACGCTGGCGCGGGATATGGGCATCGAAGTGCGTGAACAGGCACTGTCTCGTGAATCGCTCTACCTGGCCGACGAAGTCTTTATGTCCGGCACCGCAGCAGAAATCACCCCAGTACGCAGCGTGGATCGTATTCAGGTCGGTGCAGGCAAATGTGGACCGGTGACCAAACGCGTTCAGCAGGCCTTCTTCGGCCTGTTCACCGGCGAGACTGAAGACAAATGGGGCTGGCTGGACCCGGTTAACGCATAACCAGACCTGCGCGGATGTCGCTGGATGTCCGCGAACTTATTTTCACTGGAGTAAAGAGCATGCCTAAGTACCGTTCCGCTACCACCACCCACGGCCGCAACATGGCCGGTGCCCGTGCCCTCTGGCGCGCAACAGGAATGACCGACGATGATTTCGGCAAACCGATTATCGCCGTCGTGAACTCCTTCACCCAGTTTGTACCGGGCCACGTTCACCTGCGTGATCTGGGTAAGCTGGTTGCCGAGCAAATCGAAGCGGCTGGTGGCGTGGCCAAAGAGTTCAACACGATCGCGGTGGATGACGGTATTGCCATGGGCCATGGCGGCATGCTGTATTCTCTGCCTTCCCGGGAACTGATTGCTGATTCCGTCGAGTACATGGTAAATGCACACTGTGCCGATGCTATGGTTTGCATCTCAAACTGCGACAAAATCACCCCAGGCATGTTGATGGCGTCACTGCGCCTGAACATTCCGGTTATCTTTGTGTCCGGCGGCCCGATGGAAGCCGGTAAGACCAAGCTGTCCGATCAGATCATCAAGTTAGATTTGGTCGATGCGATGATTCAGGGCGCCAATCCGAACGTCAGCGATGCCGACAGCGAGCAGATCGAACGTTCCGCCTGTCCGACCTGCGGTTCCTGTTCGGGCATGTTCACTGCGAACTCCATGAACTGCCTGACTGAAGCGCTGGGCCTGTCTCAACCGGGTAACGGTTCCCTGCTGGCCACCCACGCCGACCGTAAAACGCTGTTTATCAACGCCGGTAAGCGCATCGTTAGCCTGACTAAACGCTATTACGAGCAGGACGATGCCAACATGCTGCCGCGTAACATCGCTAACAAGGCCGCGTTTGAAAACGCCATGACGCTGGATATCGCCATGGGCGGCTCCACCAACACCGTGTTGCACTTGCTGGCTGCCGCGCAGGAAGGCGAGATCGACTTCAATATCTCTGATATCGATCGCCTGTCGCGCAAAGTGCCTCAGCTGTGCAAAGTCGCACCCAGTACCCCGAAATATCACATGGAAGATGTGCACCGTGCCGGTGGCGTGATCGGTATTCTCGGCGAGTTGGATCGTGCCGGACTTATCGACACCAGCGCACGCAACATCCTGCAGCAAAGCATGCGTGAAACGATCGATCAGTACGACATCATGCTGACCCAGGATCAGGCAGTGAAGGACATGTTCCGCGCGGGCCCGGCCGGTATTCGCACCACACAGGCGTTCTCACAGAATTGCCGTTGGGACACGCTGGATGATGACCGTGCTGAAGGCTGTATCCGTACGCGCGAAAACGCGTACTCGCAGGACGGCGGTCTGGCTGTGCTGTACGGCAACATCGCCGAAGATGGCTGTATCGTGAAAACAGCGGGCGTAGACAAAGAGATTCTGACCTTCAGCGGCCCGGCCAAAGTGTATGAGAGCCAGGATGATGCAGTCGAAGCTATTCTCGGCGGCAAAGTGGTTGCGGGTGACGTTGTGGTGATTCGCTACGAAGGGCCTAAAGGCGGACCGGGCATGCAGGAAATGTTGTATCCCACGACCTACCTGAAATCAATGGGCCTGGGTAAAAGCTGTGCGCTGATCACCGACGGTCGCTTCTCAGGCGGTACGTCCGGCCTGTCAATTGGCCACGCCTCACCGGAGGCCGCGAACGGCGGCACCATCGCTCTGGTCAAAGATGGCGATACGATTGAAATCGATATCCCGAACCGCGGTATCAAATTGGCCGTGCCGGATAATGAACTGCACGCGCGCCGTGAAGAACAGCAGGCTCGTGGCGACGACGCTTACACGCCGGTGAATCGTCAGCGTGAAGTGTCGTTTGCACTGCGTGCCTATGCATCGCTCGCCACCAGTGCCGACAAAGGTGCAGTGCGCGATAAGAGTAAGCTGGGAGGCTAAAATGGCTGAGGCTCAACCGCTACCCGAGGCGCCCTGCGGCGCCGAGTATTTGCGCGCTGTATTGCGTTCACCGGTCTACGAAGTGGCTCTGGTTACGCCGCTGCAGAAGATGGAAAAAATCTCTGCGCGCCTGGGCAACACCATCCTGGTGAAGCGAGAAGATCGCCAGCCAGTGCACAGTTTTAAAGTGCGCGGTGCTTATGCGATGATCGCCGGACTTAATGAAGAGCAGAAAGCCCGCGGTGTCGTCACCGCGTCTGCTGGTAACCATGCTCAGGGCGTGGCGTTATCTGCCACGAAGCTAGGGATTAAGTCACTGATCGTGATGCCACTGTCTACCGCCGACATTAAGGTGGATGCCGTACGCGCATTTGGTGGAGAGGCCTTCCTGTTTGGTGCCAACTTTGACGAAGCCAAAGCCAAAGCCATCGAATTAGCGTCGCAACAGGGTTACACCTTTGTGCCACCTTTTGACCATCCGGCGGTTATCGCCGGGCAGGGCACGCTGGCGATGGAGCTGCTGCAGCAGGACGCCCATCTTGATCGGGTCTTTGTCCCGGTGGGCGGTGGCGGTCTGGCGGCCGGTGTGGCAGTCCTCATCAAGCAACTGATGCCGCAAATTAAAGTGATTGCCGTAGAGTCCGAAGATTCAGCCTGCCTGAAGGCGGCGCTGGATGCCGGTGAGCCGGTAGACTTACCGCGCGTGGGATTATTTGCCGAAGGCGTGGCGGTAAAACGCATCGGTGATGAAACCTTCCGTCTGTGCCAGGAATACCTTGACGATATCGTCACCGTGGACAGCGATGCTATCTGCGCGGCAATGAAAGACCTGTTTGAAGATGTGCGCGCCGTGGCAGAGCCTTCAGGCGCGCTGGCGCTGGCGGGCATGAAGAAATACGTTCAGCAGCATGACATCAAAGGCGAGCGTCTGGCGCACGTCTTGTCAGGTGCTAACGTCAACTTCCACGGCTTGCGCTACGTATCTGAACGCTGCGAACTGGGAGAACAGCGCGAAGCGCTTCTGGCCGTCACCATCCCGGAACAACAGGGCAGCTTCCTCAAGTTCTGTCAGACGCTGGGCGGTCGCTCTATTACTGAGTTCAACTACCGCTATGCCGATACCGATAAGGCCTGCATTTTCGTTGGCGTGCGCCTGACTCGTGGGATGGAAGAACGCGCTGAGATCATCAGCCAGTTAACGGAAAACGGTTATCAGGTGGTTGATCTCTCTGATGATGAAATGGCAAAGCTGCATGTGCGTTACATGGTCGGTGGGCGTCCTTCCAAGCCGCTGCGTGAGCGTTTGTTCAGCTTTGAATTCCCGGAAGCGCCCGGCGCATTACTCAAATTTCTGCAAACGCTGGGTACGCACTGGAATATCTCGTTGTTTCATTACCGTAGCCACGGCACCGATTATGGCCGGGTGCTCACGGCATTTGAGCTGGGTAACGATGAGCCGCGTTTTGAAGAGCACCTTACCGACCTGGGTTATGATTTCCATGACGAAACCCATAACCCGGCTTTCCGTTTTTTTCTGGCGGGTCAGTAATTACAGCAGATGCCAGAACGCATTAATCAGCGGCTCACCGAGCCGCTTTTTTTGTACACAAACGCCCAGTTCCAGCGGCGCGACCGACTCCACATTTTCCAGGGGCAGCACCCGGTTTCGTACCGGCTCAGGGCTGTTCTCCAGCACCACATCCGGCAGCAAGGCAATGCCACAGCCGAGCGCCACCATCGAAACGATCGCTTCATGGCCCGCTACCGTAGCGTAAATCAGCGGGTTGACGATGCGGTGACGACGGAACCACAGATCGATAGCCCGACGAACGGGCCCCTGCTCGGGCAGAATAAACGGAATCTGTGACCAGTCAGGTGCGGCTTCTGTTGCCTGAGTGCGCACCGGGCACGGCAGTGCAGGCGCAATCAGGCCCAGCGGAAGCAGTCCCAGCGTGGTGAAGTCTATGCTGGCTGGCAGCGATTCAGGGCGGCCGGCGATAGCCAGATCCGCGTTGCCGGACTGTACCGTTTCAATCGCATCCGCCGCATCCCCGGTGGTCAGTTTGATTTCAACCTGCGGATGTTCGGCGCGAAAGCGGTCCAGAATAGGCGGAAGATGGCTGTATGCGGCAGTCACCGAGCAAAACAGCCGTAGTTCACCACTGAGTGAGGGGCCGTTGAGATCCATGGCATGGCGCAATTGCTGATACTGCAGTAAGGTTTGTTGTGCAAACAGTTTGAGTCTTTCGCCCGCTTCGGTGAGCGCCACGGTGCGGTTATCGCGCAGAAACAAGGCGTGACCGACATCTTCTTCCAGCCGTTGGATCTGACGCGACAGCGTGGAAGGACTGACATGCATGGCGCGTGCGGTGCGGCCAAAATGGCAGCTTTCTGCCAAATGAAGAAACAATTTGAGATCGCGTAGATCCATGTGAGTCTCACCTCAGGACGACATTGCAATTATTGCAATGTAACGTTGTTAATATATCAATTTAAGCAACAGAAATCCTGTCATATGATGGGGTCATTCGCGGCGCTGAACCTGATGCCGTCATCAAACAAAAGCAAACACAACATTTAACCGGAGTTCGCATGGCTAATTACTTCAACACATTGAATCTGCGCAACCAGTTGGCGCAACTGGGCAAGTGTCGTTTTATGGGACGTGACGAATTCGCGGACGGTGCCAGCTTCCTGAAAGGCAAGAAGATTGTCATTGTTGGCTGCGGTGCTCAGGGTCTGAACCAGGGCCTGAACATGCGCGATTCGGGTCTGGATGTGTCCTATACGCTGCGTGCAGAAGCCATTGCTGAAAAACGTGCCTCATTCCGTAAAGCAACAGAAAATGGTTTTAAAGTTGGCACTTACGAAGAACTGATTCCACAGGCCGATCTGGTGGTTAACCTGACGCCGGACAAACAGCACTCTGCGGTCGTGCAGGCTGTTCAGCCGCTGATGAAAGATGGCGCAGCACTGGGCTATTCACACGGTTTCAACATCGTGGAAGTGGGCGAAACGATTCGTAAAGACATCACCGTCGTGATGGTTGCACCAAAGTGTCCGGGCACCGAAGTACGTGAAGAATACAAACGCGGTTTTGGTGTCCCTACGCTGATCGCGGTTCACCCGGAAAACGATCCTAAAGGCGAGGGCATGGCCATCGCTAAAGCCTGGGCTTCTGCAACTGGCGGCGATCGTGCTGGCGTGCTGGAGTCGTCCTTTGTTGCCGAAGTTAAATCTGACCTGATGGGCGAGCAGACCATTCTGTGTGGCATGCTGCAGGCTGGTTCCCTGCTGTGCTTCGACAAGCTGGTGGCAGAAGGGCACGATGCGGCGTACACCGAAAAACTGATTCAGTTTGGCTGGGAAACCATCACCGAATCCCTGAAGTTTGGTGGTATTACACTGATGATGGATCGTCTGTCTAACCCGGCAAAACTGCGTGCTTACGCACTGTCTGAACAGCTGAAAACCATCATGGCACCGCTGTTCCAGAAACATATGGATGACATCATTTCTGGCGAGTTCTCTTCCGGCATGATGGCTGACTGGGCTAACGACGATAAGAAACTGCTGACCTGGCGCGAAGAGACCGGCAAAACCGCGTTTGAAACCGCACCACAGTTCGACGGCAAAATCGAAGAGCAGGAGTACTATGACAAAGGTGTTGTTATGGTCGCGATGGTAAAAGCGGGCGTTGAGCTGGCGTTTGAAACCATGGTTGATGCAGGCATCATCGAAGAGTCCGCGTACTACGAATCACTGCACGAGCTGCCGCTGATTGCGAACACTATTGCGCGTAAGCGTCTGTACGAAATGAACGTGGTAATCTCAGACACCGCTGAATACGGCAACTACCTGTTCTCCTTCGCGGCGGTTCCATTGCTGAAAGAGTTCATGACCACGCTGCAGCCAGGCGATCTGGGCAAAGCGATTGAAGGCACTCAGGTTGATAATGCCCAGCTGCGCGATGTTAACGAAGCCGTTCGTCAGCATCCTATCGAGCAGGTTGGCCGCAAACTGCGTGGCTACATGACCGATATGAAACGTATCGCGGTTGCGGGCTAAATCAGAGCGACACCGTTTTCAGCAAAACGTTAGACGTGAAAAGGGCGCAGCCATCTGGCTGCGCCCTTTTTCATTTAGCAGGAAGATTCTGCCGCAATCACAGGCGGCAGCAGGCTTTTGTAACCGAAGCGCTGTCGCCCAGCGATAATTAACATCACGCCTGTGCATAACGCTAACAGCAGAATGATGCTGATAATGTCCAGCGGCATAAAATGTGGGGACAGCAGCGATACTAACGCCCCACTGGCGGGTATGGAACACAGATTCATGAGGCCGATCAGTCCCAGCGTTTTCCCCAAATGCGCCTCGGGAATAATCTGGCTGCGTAACGTACGCAGATAAACGCTGAATGCCCCATCGAACGCCATCAATAACGCATAACCAATCAGATACATAGCGTAATCCATCGACTGTGACATAACGGCACCCGAAAGGATCATCGCACAAAACGAAAAGGTGCCGAGTGCGGATAAACCAAAACGGTGTGAAAAGCGTGGAATAAAGAAAAACATCACGATACTCACCCCCGCGGCGGCGGTTTGAAGCGCGCCAAAGTAATGGTCGGCAAGATGAAATTCTTTAAGGATGACAGCAGCACTGACTACCAGTGCCGAACCGTAAACCAGATTGACAACCCAGGTCAGGGCACACAAATGCAGCAGGATTTTATTTTCTCTGAGCACCCTTAACGCTGTGCGGTTCGATTGCAGTAAGGTGCGTAACCGCAGTTTATCGGTTACGTGGGGATCACGAGTTTTCAAAAAAAGAACGTTGATGGCTGACAGGAAAAACAGCGCGGCGGCAATACTAAGAATACCGCGAATACCACCCCAGGCCGAGATAGCGACCGCCAGCGCCGGACCAAGTACCATCGTAACCTGATCGATCCCCTGTAACAGGGAATGGGCTTTGGGTAGCGCCTCGGCTGACACATGCCGCGGCAGCAGCGCATCTGCGGCGACAAAGCTTAATACATAAGCGACAGACAGTAAGCTCATCATACCGGCCAGGATGGCAAAGGTAGAGTCTGGAAAAACCGCTAAAAGCATAAAAGCCAAAATCATCAATGCCATACGGGCAATATCGACGTTAAAAAAGATAAAGCGCGGTTTCAGTCGATCGGCCAGAAAACCTGAGAGAGGGAAAAACAGGACGCGGGGAATCCACTCGACCACAAACGCCAGAGAAGAAAGCGTTAGCGAACCGGTGGTTTTCAAAATCGCCAAAGGCACAGCAAACAATAAAAACTGATCGCACAACGCACCGGTGAAGCGAGAAAATATAAAACGCTTTAAACTAAAATCAGACTTGTCCACCGCTGTCGCACTCCCTGATCGCATTCGCGCATACCATTGAACCAGAAGCACACGCTCTTACTTGCTTATATCACTACGGTTTTGTCGCGCAGAGGCGAAGCCGCCGTAATGGCATCGAATAATTGAATATCATACTTTACAGTGCTAGCCTGGCTAGACGTAACAGGCGCAAAAGAGTTGTGCGTGAAGAACATAAATGAATTAACAGACGTTCTCTCAGGGCTGGTGGTCTTTGTTCAGGTAGTCGACAGGGGGAGTTTTTCTTCGGCTGCAAAAGCGCTGTCCATGACGCCATCTTCAGTGAGTCGTATGATAGACAGGCTGGAAAAAAGGTTAAATGTCTTACTCTTTACCCGCTCGACGCGCGCGCTCGCTGTGACCGAGGCGGGACAAGAAATATATCATCAGGCTTTATCAGTTATCGCCGCAACTAAATCCCTGTTTTCCCAGGCAGACAGTTACAGTGACGCGCCTAAAGGATTACTGCGTATTACCGCGCCCACAACGCTTGGGAAAATTTTACTGACTCCTTTTCTGCCCGGCTTTCTGCGGCGCTATGCTGAAATCAATATTGAATTAAATCTGACTGACCATCTGGTTAACCTGACACACGAGTCGTACGACCTGGCATTGCGCGTAACGGATACACCACCTGTTAATATGGTGGCGCGTGCATTAATGCCTGTTGATTATGTTTTAGTGTGTGCCGAGCACTATGATCAGAAACTGCCGGATATGCCGGGCGAGCTCAAACAGCATAATATTTTCTTCCCAGACGACGCACAGTTTCGCGGGGAATGGCGTTTCTGGTTAAACGACACGCTGGAGAGCGTCATGCTTACGCCCCGGCTGATGATAAACAACAGCGATGCTATGATCGATGCAATATTGCAGGGCGTGGGCATTGCGTTAATCCCCACCTTTATCGCGAATGGCTATTTGCTCAATGGGCAGTTACGTCGCGTGTTACCGGACTGGCGGATTGAAAATACGCTCTCGATGACCACCTACGCCATCACCTTACCTAACCGTCTGCTGCCGCTAAAAACCCGTGTGTTTATTGACGATTTTATGGCCTGGCTGAAAGCGAAATAGCGTGACCTGAAACCCATAAAAAAACCCGGCCTGCGCCGGGTTTAATCAATGCTGGCGGAATTTACACTTCATACAGCGTTTGATGCCGCGTTTCTTTGCAGGCAATCAGCGCCAGCAGCGTCAGAAACGCCATCGAGGCCAGATACAAACCGACCGCATACAAGCCGTAATGTGCATTAAGCCAGGTGGCGATATAAGGCGCAACCGAGGCGCCCAGAATCGACGACAGGTTATAAGAGAAGGATGCACCGGTATAACGCACTTCTGTCGGGAACAGCTCAGGCAGCAGCGCCCCCATCGGGCCAAAGGTCAGTCCCATAATGCTCAAGCCCAGCAGCAGGAAAGCCATCACCAGCGCCTGTGAGCCCGATCCCAACATCACCGGGAACAGAAACGAAAAGCCAATAATCATCAGCGTAATGACGATCATGGTCTTACGGCGACCAAAGCGATCGGCCAGCAGGCCCGCAATCGGCACCATCACGCCAAACCCAATGACCGCCATCATCAGCATCCACAGCATACTGTTACGTGAGATCCCCAGGCCGGCAGGCGCGGCGGCGGTACCGTAACTCATGGAGTACACGGTCATGATGTAAAACAGCGTATAGGTGGCAAGCATGATGAAGGTGCCAAGTATCGTTGCCGTCAGATGTTTACTCAGGAGCGAAGCAATCGGGACACGCACCTGCTTCTTCTCTTTCTGCACTTTGGCAAACACCGGGCTTTCATGCAGCGATACGCGCACATACAGACCAATCAACACCAGCACGGCAGACAGGACAAACGGCACGCGCCAGCCCCACTGCATAAACTGCTCGTCGGTCAGCAGCCATGAGAGCAACAGAAAGGTGCCATTGGCAAAGAAGAAGCCGATGGGCGCACCGAGCTGCGGGAAGGAGCCATATAGCGCACGCTTTTTGGCGGGGGCATTCTCGGTGGCCAGCAGGGCTGCGCCGCCCCATTCACCGCCCAGACCTAAACCCTGACCAAAGCGCGCCAGCGCCAGCAGCAGCGGTGCCAGTACGCCAATGCTCTGGTAGCTGGGCAACAAACCGATGACCACGGTTGAGATGCCCATGGTCAGCAGCGAGGCCACCAGTGTAGCTTTGCGGCCTACGCGGTCACCAAAGTGACCAAACAGGGCAGAGCCGATTGGGCGTGCGATGAACGCGATAGCAAAGGTGGCCAGCGACTGCAGTGTGGCAACGGTGGCATCACCCTGAGGAAAGAAGATATGAGGAAAAACGATCACGGCAGCCGTGGCATAAATATAGAAATCGAAGAATTCGATAGCGGTGCCGACCAGCGAGGCGACCACCACTTTACTTCGTGAGTTGACTGGCGTGGGATCGTTTTGCTGATCAAGCGGTTCAGAGATGGAGGCTTGCATAAATGTTTCTTATTTTTAATGACAGATAGGGAATCTTACGCACCTGTATAACGGCATTCAATGGCTGAAAACCCCGTGGTCAGTGGTGTTGCGCCGTCAAAAGTGGAAAATTTTTGTCATGTGTTAAATGTTGGGGAATGGCAGGGTGAAGTGGCGCAAAAATGGCGAGATACTCTGAGAAAGCGCTGAAGAAAAGTGACCCCCCAGTTATTCATCCTGTAAATTGACGAATAAATAACCGGAGGGCGGTGTTTTTCGCTGGTTTAGCGCCGTGATTTTATTTGCTGGTGGTCAGAGAACCTTTTTCCGACATGCGCGGATCGTCTTTGTACTTCGCGGTGGCGATCCACGCAGCGCAAAACAGCGTCAGGCGCGCAAAGAAATAAAAGAAAGCCATTAACCCCAGCACCGATCCAAACGCAGCGCCCGACGGCGAACTGGCCAGTTTTGGTAAGGTCAGCGTCATCACAAATTTAATCACTTCAAAACCCACTGCCGCCAGCAGGGTGCCGCGTAGCAGCGCCTTCTTACGGGGTTTATGGCGAGGCAGAATCCAGAAAATCCACAGGAACAACAGATAGTTCGCCATGACGGAAATGGAGGTCGCAATAATGGTGAGCGCAGGACGTAACCACTCAATGCCATCCAGCCCTAACGCACTCACTATCATGGCCTGGGCGGAGCCCGCGACAGAGGTCAGTGACAGGGTAATCACCAGCGCCAGCATCAGGCCGGTCAGGGATAAGAAGTCGCGAATGTAGCGTTTCCAGAACTTTTCTTGATCGTCGGGCTGTCGCTCCCAGACATCACGCGACTGGGCGCGAATGGCCTCTCGCAAATTGCCCATCCAGTTCAGTCCCGAATAAAGCGCCAACAGCAGACCGGTGATACCGACGGTAGCACGCTGCTGGATAGCCGTATTCACCGTATTTTTCAGCGTCGTTGCCAGGGCAGGATCGCTGATGCTGCTGACGATTTTGTTGATGATATCGGTCAGCAGATCCTGATTCGATGCCAGCACAAAACCCACGGCTGCAAAAGACACCATTAAAATCGGGATTAACGATAAAAAAGAAAAATAGGTAATGGCAGCGCCAAACTGGCTGCCGAGACGATCGTTAAACCGCTCAAGTGCGCGGATAAAATGGGCCACAGCGGGTATCGCCTGAAACCAGGTGGCAAAACGTGAAACGCGCACGATGGAACGATCGACGGACTTGTTGCCCGTTTTGATGTCGATCAGGGGTTTGGGTGACTTTGCGTCTTTTGCGTTATCCTGCTCGTCTGTCATAGACATTCACTTCCTGTTAAACGTAAAAAACACATTATAGCCTGTCAGGTGACATACTCTTGAAGCACCTGACTTAACCACTCCATAAATACCCGAACGCGCCGTGCCACATTACGACGATGGGGATAAAGTAAATGAATCGGCATCGGCCTGGCCGGGAAGGCATGAAGCACCTCCACCAACTCACCGCTTTCCAGATATTTATGAATCCCCACGGTCGGCACCTGAATAATGCCCAGCCCTGCGAGGCAGGCCGCGCGATAGGTTTCGGTGCTGTTAACGGTGACGACACCGCCGGTGTGCACGTAGTGGCACTGCTTCCCATCGAAGTATTCAAAGCCCTGGGCAGGCTGACCAAGCTGCTGGCTGTAATGCACCATGGCATGCTGCGACAGCTCTTCAAGCCGAATCGGCCGGCCAAAACGCGAAAGGTAGCCAGGGCTGGCGCAGTTAATCAAGGTATGTGTACCGATTCGGCGGGCGATAAGCCCCGAATCTTTCAGCTCGCCAACGCGAATCACACAGTCAAACCCTTCGCGGATAACGTCCACCTGGCGATCGTTGCTGCTGAGTTCAATTTCAACGCCGGGATAATGCTGAAGAAATTCCGGCAGGCGGGGCAGGATAAGGTCGGTCGCCATCGCTGTGGACATATCCACCCGCAGCTTGCCGCTTAAGGTGGCGGGATCGTGCTGGAACAGGCTGTCCATATCACCAATCATCGCCAGCAAATCAAGACAGCGGTCGTAATACACTAAGCCATCCTGAGTCAGTTGCACCCGCCGGGTGGTTCGGTGAAGCAGACGCGTGCCCATCTGATTTTCCAGCGCCTGAATTTGCCGCGATACGCTTCCCTTCGGGAGCCCAAGACTTTCTGCTGCTGCAGTAAAACTGCCCATCTCAGCAACTCTGACGAAAACCTGCATTGCGTGAATTTTATCCATATGGCCTGCCGATTGTTGTTGTAAGTGGAACAGTGCTGCACGTTCTCAGGCGTTTATAGAACAATTATTAACGAATATCCTCAACCTGTGTTCAATTTTGCAACAGGAAACCAACATGAGTCGTAAAATCGTCTTGATTACGGGGGCTAATCGCGGTTTAGGCCGGAATGCAGCGGTAAAACTGGCAGCTAAAGGCCGGGATATTATTTTTACTTACCGCACTCATCAACATGAAGCGCAGGACGTGATCAGGGAAATTGAACGCGCAGGCGGCCGCGCGGTGGCGCTAAAGCTGGATGTGGGCGACCTGAGCCAGTTTGATTGTTTCATTTCTGAGGTGAAAAATGCACTGCAGCAGCACTGGCAGCGTGAGACGTTTGATTATTTAGTGAACAATGCCGGACAGGGTCACTATAAACTTTTTAGTGAAACCACCGAGGCTGAATTTGATGCGCTGATGAATGTGCATTTCAAGGGGCCTTACTTCCTGACCCAGAAACTGTTGCCAGCGATCGCGGACGGCGGGCGCATTCTGAATATCTCCAGCGGATTAACGCGCCTGACTTACCCCGGCTCAGGAACCTATGCGTCGATGAAAGGTGCGATGGAAGTGCTCACTCGCTATCAGGCCAAAGAGTTGGGCGAGCGACGCATTCGCGTGAATATTCTGGCACCCGGGGCCATTGAGACCGATTTTGGTGGTGGGCGCGTGCGCGATGATAAAGCCGTTAATGACACCATCGCGGCCTTTACCGCCCTGGGCCGGGTTGGTCTGCCTGACGATATCGGCGATGCCGTTTGTGCCATTCTCAGTGATGAAACCGGCTGGATCACCGCGCAGCGTATCGAAGCATCGGGCGGTCAGGCGCTGTGAAAAAAGTATTTGATGCCTGAGCATAAGGTTGAAGTATGAAAATCGATAAACCCACTTTGCCAAGACCATTGTATTCATTTTAAGCCATTGATTAATAATATAAGTCAAACGTATTCCTTTGTTTACCTTTTAAGCTAAATCTTGAGTGAAAAAGGAATACGTAATATAATATTAAACTAGTGATGCTATCAGGGGGATGTATGAACATTAGAGATCGTATCATTCAAAAAATTGACAGGTCGCCCGATGATGTTTTTTTACGTGATGAGTTTTCTACCCTTGGCGGACATTCACAAGTAAATAAGTTCTTGAATGAATTGGTGAGAATGGATGTTTTACATCGTCCAGGGAAAGGCATTTATGCTAAAAAGAATGCACTTAAAAAAAATGATAGCAATCGTCTTATTGAGTTGTTGAATACCATATTTAAGAAGCTCAGCATTCCTGTTAGCGACATTCAAATAAAAAAACAAAGTGGTGAGCGTTTCTTTTTGGTTAATCCGGTTTTGAATAATGTTTCACGAAAAATAGAGGTTGATGGAATACCTGTAAAATATAAGAAAACGAGTCAGGATCGATCTAGAAAGCTTTATGATGAGGTGCTTTTAAGTGTGGATGTTGATCTACTCCCTACGGTCAATGTTAAGCACTTTATTGAAAAGCTTGCCGTCAAATATCATATTAAACCTATCAGTAGTGGATTAGATGGTTTTGCTGAAACTATTACCAGACTCGCAGGAGATGATATAAAGCTGGATGTTATGGAAAAGACTCTAGTTAGTTTGAAAAAGAATAATTACATAACGGGGCCACAGATGGCTCGTCTTTTGACAAATTATCTCAAGGAAGAATAATATGTTTGATCCTTTTGGTGACTTCGAAACGGCAGGTTATCTTCGTAATGTCGAACGCATTAAAGATATAGACATTCTTAAACGTCAGGAGCATATTTTTTTTGAAGCAAATATTGAAGATGCAATGCGCTATCTGCAGTCAAAAAAAAGACTGATTACTTATCAGGATTTTTTGCATGTTCACCATATTCTTTTTGGCGATTTTTACCCATGGGCAGGTAAAGATCGGTTAAGCCTCGGCGTAGGACGTCTGATAAGCAAGGGCAAGGTTGTACAATTTGAAGCATCTGAATTATGCCAAAAAGCGGTAGAATGGGGATTATCTATTGCTAATAAGCCTGCGCTACTTCGTCAGCAACCGGGGAAGGTCATGGGTATTTTTGCTTGGGGTCATCCTTTTCTTGACGGTAACGGCCGTACGATGTTGTTAATTCATACGGAATTGTGCCGCCGTGCTGGATTCCTTATTAAATGGCATGCGACAAATAAAAACGATTATTTGAATGCGCTTACCTCTGAACTGAATGAGCCTCAGCATAGCCCCTTAGACAATTATCTAAAACCCCTGATAAGCGAATTAGAACACTCGGATTTGCTGGAGTACTTGAAAAGCATCCCAGGCCTGGATGGAAGTGTAACGATAGACATCCAGGATATTGCTTATAAAGAAAATGATCATGTTGCTCAAAAAGTCTATGAGGACGTCAAACAGAGAAGAAATGATTTTTACTCCTGAATGTGCCTTAATAAAATTTATTCAAAGCAGGGGGCGACGATCAACTGCCGCCCAATGCCACCCTCTACGAATGTGTAGTTACAACTGAATCGTGCCTTCTATCACTGTCACGGTTTTGCCACCGATCCAGATCGTATCGCCCTGATATTCCACCGTCACGCGTCCCTCTCGGTTTACCCGGGTGCCCTGACGGACGCGGTAATCTTGCGTCTTGCCCTGAGCAGCGAAGTAACGTGCCAGGCAGGCATTGGCGCTGCCGGTGATCGGGTCTTCGGTCAGGCTTCCGTGCTCAATCAGCAAACCACGAACCTCATAGTGCTCAGCTTCCCCTGCAGGCAGCGGACCAAATGGCATGATGCCGCTCACGTTAGCGTGATGGATGAGTCGCTGCAAATCGGCAATATCAGGCGTAATCGACAGGACCGCCTCTGCACTGACCATAGGGATCAGCAGCCAGCGAATGCCCATATCAACCACGACGGCCTCCTGGGCTGTATCGACGGCGTTACTGTTGAGTGCTGCACTAATGAGTGCATCATGGAAAGGCGTTAAGGTGGCCGCCGGGGCGGCAAAGGCCAGGGTGGTATCGTCGGCAATTTTTATCTTCACGTTGCCCACGCCGCATTCCTGAATAATCACCCCCGGCGTTTTTGTCTGGAAGCCCGCTTCCAGTAAAGCATGAGCGGTACCGAGCGTGGGATGACCGGCAAAAGGCAGCTCGCCCTCAACGGTGAAGATACGCACGCGGTAATCAGCCTGATTATCCTGCGGCGGCAGGACAAAGGTAGTTTCCGATAAGTTGGTCCAGCGTGCGATGGCCGCCATCTGGCTGTCGTCCAGACCTTGTGCGTCCATGATGACCGCCAGTGGATTACCGTTAAACGCGGTCGAGGTAAACACATCCACTTGTTTAAACGCAACGTTCATTGTCACTCCTTTTGAATAAGGTAAAGATGTTTTTTCTTGCCCGGGCAATTGCTTATGTCAGTTAACAGGGCTATGAATAAGTTAAGCAACTGGATGGAGCCTGCTATGTTAAAAATTCTTGGACGCGCCTCCTCAATCAACGTGCGCAAAGTACTCTGGCTGTGTGACGAACTGGACCTGCTCTACGAACGTGAAGAGTGGGGGGAAGGGTACAAATCCACGCACTCTCCCGAATTTATCGCGCTGAATCCCAATGCCATGATCCCGGTATTGATTGATCAAGACCTGATTATATGGGAATCCAATGCCATCCTGCGCTATCTGGCGACCGCCTACGGTGGCGACTGGCTCTATCCCGACAATCCGCGTTCACGTGCGCCAGTGGATCAGTGGATGGACTGGCAATCGACAGAACTTAACACCTCATGGCGCTATGCGTTCATGTCGCTGGTGCGCAATTCACCGGCCCATCAGGACCCAAGGCTGTTGGCCGCTGCCTGCAAAGGCTGGTCCCACACCATGGGTATTCTCAATCAGCAGCTCGAACATACCGGTCGCTATGTTGCCGGACGGAACTTCAGTCTGGCGGATATACCGATTGGTCTGGCCGTCAACCGCTGGTTCGAAACGCCGCTTGATCATCCAGATCTGCCTGCCGTGCGCACCTATTACGAACGCCTGACCGAGCGCCACGGCTATACCATCTGGGGACGTAACGGCACGCCCTGATCCTGACCCGGCGGCAGGCCCGCCAGTTCGCAGGCCACCTTCCCGGCCCGGATGATGGCGCGAACGTAGCGCTGATCAAACGGATAGCAGCATGAAAGGCGCAATGCATGGTTATAGCGCTCGCTCAGCGAATACAGCGCGCCCGGCGTAACGCAAATCTGCTCTTTCAACAAACGGGAAAACATCTCCGTCGTATCCACCTTGCCGGGCAGTTCGACCCAAAATACAAAGCCACCGCGCGGTAATGTGGCCTGGGTGCCCTGAGGGAAATGCTGCGCAATCAAGCCGCGCGCCTCATCCAGATTGCTGGCATAGCTGCGGCGCAGGCTGCGCAGATGATGGTCATAGCCCCCGTTGGCAAGGAACTCCGCCAGCGTTTCCGACAGCAGCGCCGATTCCGCCATTGATGACACGGCTTTCAGGCGTGCAATGGCATCGTGAAAGCGCCCGGCTGCAATCCAGCCGACGCGAAAATCGGGCGCAACGGTTTTGGTAAAGCTGGTGCAGTAGAGCACCCACCCATGCTGATCGAACGACTTAACTGCAGGAGAGAGCGGCCAGTCAAACTGCAACTCATCATAAAGACCGTCTTCAATCAGTGGTACTTGGTAAGTATTCACTAACTTCGCGAGCCTTTTCTTGTCAGGCAATGACATACAAAATCCCAGCGGATTTTGCGCCGAAGGCATGGCGACCAGCGCCTGAAGACGGTTTTCCTGAAGCAGCATCTCAAGCGCGTCCAGTGACAGACCGCGCTGAGGATCGGTAGGAATTTCCAGCGCCTTCAGGCCCAGGGACGCCAGCAGGGGAAACAGAAAGAAATAGGTAGGGGATTCCAGTCCGACGCAATCGCCTGGCTTCGTTACCGCCCTGAGTGCCAGTTGTAGCGCTTCCATACAGCCATGGGTGAGGGTGATATCGTCGGCGGTAAGCGATTGCCCGGCATGCAATGCACGACGCGCAATCTCCTCCCGTAAGCGCTCACTACCGGGCGGAAGCGCGTAGCGTCCAATAAGGTGTGGATCACGCCGCAATAAAGATGCCGTAATGCGCGCCAGTCTGGCTGACGGAAACAGATCGCTGTCCTGCGGGCAGGCCAGCGATATATTGGTGTAATCAGGGTGATTTTGCGCGGCGAACACCTTATCAATCAAATCCAGCTTTTCATTACTGGGATCGCGGACCACCCGGGCAGAGTGCTGCGCATTTCGCGTCACCATCGGCAGCACGCCGCGCACGTAGTAGCCCGATTGCGGGCGCGCCTCAATCAGCCCACGGTTTTCCAGCAGTTGCCAGGCATTCAGTACGGTATTCACGCTCACCTGATGTGACTGCGCGACGCGCCGGATGGCGGGCAAACGCTTTCCCGGTTTTAATGTGCCTTTATGAATCGCCTCGGCAAAGCTGTCGGCCAACTGCTGGTAGAGCGTTTGATCGGATGGGGTTTCAGGGGACACAATTGCCTCCGGGCGCGACAGGTACAGTTGAAATCAGTTGTGATTGTACCCATCAAAATAGCGATTTCTTGTCTCTGTTACCATAACTTTTCTCATCGTAGCATGAGGGTACTTTCGATTATCAGGAACGCCACTATGCTCGATCCCTCATTCTTCAGTTATGTCACCGTGATGTCGATTACACCGGGGCCGAATAACCTGTTGCTTGCCACGTCGGGTGTCAATTTTGGTATGCGCCGTACGCTACCGATGGTGTTTGGCATTCTGATCGGCTGTGCGCTGCAAACCGCGATTGCAGGACTGGCGCTGGAACTTCTGCTGCACTGGATGGCCTCTGTGCGTTTGCCGCTGACGCTGGTGGGATGTGGTTATCTGCTATGGCTCTCCTGGAAAATATTCCGGGCGAATGCACCCGAAGCCCGGGTAAAGCCGCAGCCCATGACCTTAGTGGGCGGTGCCTGTTTTCAGGCTATTAATCCCAAAGCCTGGTTAATGGCCAGCAACGTGGCACTGCTGTACAGCGCCAGCAGTGGCGTGCTGACCGTGATGGGCGCTTTCATGCTGCTGAATCTGCCGTGCATTTTATTATGGGCCGCACTGGGTGACCGCCTGCGCGGTCACCTGCAAATTCACTGGAAACGTCAGTTGTTTAACAGCCTGATGGCGCTGTCGCTGGTGGCAACCACGATCTGGATGTTGGTTGATGCCTTCAGGACCTTTTAATCCGGTGCGCCTGACGCGGTCGCTGAGGGCCACTTCCAGTTCTGTACTTCCGGGACATCTTCGCCATGAATCCGCACGTAGCGATGATGCTCGGCGAGTCGCTGCTCCAGGTCGTCGAGCAGCTCAGGGTGACGTTCGGCAAGCCCCGGGACGTGACGAATAGCGGCCTGGGCAAGATGATAGCGATCCAGCTCGTTAAGCACCGTCATATCGAAAGGCGTGGTCGTCGTGCCCTCTTCATTAAAGCCATGCACATGGAAATTACGATGGTTATTGCGCTGACAGGTCAGGCGATGAATCAAGCTGGGGTAACCGTGAAAGGCAAAAATCACGGGCTTGTCGGCGGTAAACAGTGCGTCAAAGTCCTCTTCTGACTTACCGTGCGGATGCTGTTTCTGGGTTTGCAGTGCCAGCAGGTCCACCACGTTTACCACCCGAATGCGCAGGTCAGGCAGGAAGGTGCGCAGTAAATCTACCGCCGCCAGGGTTTCCATGGTGGGAACATCGCCCGCACAGGCCATGACCACATCCGGCTCTGCGTTCTCGGGGGTTGTTCCGGCCCAGCGCCATTCACCCATCCCGGCCTCACAATGGGTGATGGCGCTGTCCATATCCAGCCACTGAGGCGAAGGCTGCTTGCCTGCCACAATCACGTTGATGCGGTCCCAGGTGCGCAGGCAGTGATCGCCCACCCACAGCAAGGTGTTGGCATCGGGTGGCAGGTAGATACGCACAATATCGGCTTTTTTATTGGCAACGTGGTCAATAAACCCCGGGTCCTGATGGCTGTAACCATTGTGATCCTGACGCCAGACATGGGAAGAGAGCAGATAGTTAAGGGAAGAAATGGGCTTACGCCAGCCCAGTTTGCGCGTCACCTTCAACCATTTGGCATGCTGGTTGAACATGGAGTCAATGATGTGGATAAAGGCCTCGTAGCAGTTAAATAAACCGTGCCTGCCCGTAAGCAGATACCCTTCCAACCAGCCCTGGCACTGATGCTCACTCAGAATCTCCATCACTCGCCCATCAGCAGCTAACTGCTCGTCGTAAGGCTCCATGGCTTCGAGCCAGGTGCGGCTGGTGGTCTCAAAGACCGGTGTCAGCCGGTTAGAGGCCGTTTC
The DNA here is from genome assembly GCF_024520835.1 of Pantoea sp. Fr+CA_20. NCBI lineage: Bacteria > Pseudomonadati > Pseudomonadota > Gammaproteobacteria > Enterobacterales > Erwiniaceae > Pantoea > Pantoea sp. Fr+CA_20. The sequence continues at coordinate 79,278 of NZ_JALNPN010000019.1, read as the reverse complement.
ATCCGGGCCAAACAGCCGAAAATTATCCTGGTTGCGCTGGAATATGACGTTAAGGTAGCGGCCAAACTGTTCTGTCGCCTGTCCTGCCTGTGAGCCGGGCTGCTGCGTGTCGAAGGCAAATTCGCGAATGTCGGGCGTGGCAAGCTCACGGCGCAGTAAGCCGCCGTTAGCGAACGGGGACGCGCCCATGCGTTTTTCACCCTGAGGGGCCAGCGCCTGCAGTTCCGGCATCAGGCGTCCCTGTTCGTCAAACAGGTCTTCCGGGTGATAGCTGCGCATCCAGTTTTCCAGGATGTCCCGATGACCGTCATCTTCCCGACAGGCGGCAACCGGCACCTGATGTGCCCGCCAGAAATCTTCCACCTTCTTGCCGTCGACCGTTTTGGGGCCGGTCCAGCCTTTGGGACTACGCAGAATAATCATCGGCCAGTGGGGAATCGCCTGCGTCGGCGAACCGCCGCGTGCCGCCTGTTGAAACGCCGCAATCTCAGAAAATGCGCGATCCAGCGTGTCGGCCATCAGCTTGTGCATCGTCTCGGGTTCATGACCGCAGACAAACAGGGGCTCATAGCCGTAGCCCCGAAACAGCTGGCGTAGGTCGTCGTCACTGGCGCGGCCCAGAATGGTCGGGTTGGCAATCTTATAGCCATTCAGGTGTAAGATTGGCAGCACGGCGCCGTCCCGTTGCGGGTTCAGAAATTTAATACCGTGCCAGCTGGAAGCCAGCGGACCGGTCTCTGCTTCGCCGTCGCCAATCACGCAGGGCGCAATCAGATCGGGATGATCAAAGACTGCACCAAACGCATGTGACAGGGAGTAGCCCAGTTCACCCCCTTCATTAATCGAGCCCGGGGTTTCTGGCGCGGCATGGCTGGGGATGCCACCCGGAAAGGAAAACTGTTTAAACAGTTTCTGCATGCCCGCGGCATCCTGACTGATATGCGGATAGATTTCGCTGTAGCTGCCTTCGAGCCAGGTGTTCGCCACCATGCCCGGACCGCCATGACCGGGGCCACAGATATAGATCAGGTTTAGATCGCGCTGACGAATGATGCGGTTTAAATGGGCATAGATAAAATTAAGCCCGGGCGTTGTGCCCCAGTGCCCCAGTAAACGCGGTTTAATATGCTGTGGTGTTAACGGCTCGCGTAATAATGGATTATCCATTAAATAAATCTGCCCGACAGACAAATAGTTAGCGGCGCGCCAGTAGCGGTCAAGCAAGGCGAGTTCGTGTTCAGTGTTCGGTTGGGCCATGACATGTCCTCCTGCATTAAGGCAGATTTAACCCTAATAGAGAATGTGGCAGTCAACCAGGCAAGCGGTAAACAAAAAGGCCTCGCAGTGCGAGGCCTTCTGTATCAAGGGCGGCTTATTTGCCGATAACAAAGGCGGTTTCACGGCCCTCATCGTTTGCGGCCACTGGCGTAACCGGCGTGTACTCGAGCTGCAGGATGCGGCTGGTTTTTGCCAGCACTTTTTCGGTCAGGGCCACATCACCATTCAGCCTGCGTCCCCAGGACGGCACCACGGCACGAATTTTATTTTGCCACTCCGGCGAAGCCATCTGCTCTGGATACACCTTATGCAGCAGCTCCAGCATAATAGGTGCCGCAGTGGAGGCACCCGGCGAAGCACCCAGCAACGCAGAGACTGAGCCGTCTTCGGACGACACCACTTCCGTACCTAAACGCAGCACCGCGCCTTCTTTCTCATCTTTCTTGATGATCTGTACGCGCTGTCCGGCCGTCACCAGGCGCCAGTCTTCCTGTTTCGCCTGCGGCACATAAGCACGTAGCGCATCCATACGATCACGGTCACTTTGCAGTACCTGATCCATCAGATATTTCACCAGGTCAAAGCTTTTCAGCCCGACTTTAATCATCGGCATCACGTTGGTGCTGTTGAGCGAGGCAAACATATCCAGCAGCGAGCCCTGCTTCAGGAATTTGGTTGAGAAGGTCGCAAAAGGACCAAACAGCAGAACCTGCTTGCCGTTCAGCACGCGCGTGTCGACGTGGGGCACAGACATCGGTGGTGCGCCCACGCTCGCTTTGCCGTACACCTTCGCCATGTGCTGTTTCACGACCTCGGGATTCTCGGTGACCAGGAAGGAACCGCCGACCGGGAAGCCCGCGTAACCGTTAGCTTCCGGAATACCGGCCTTCTGCAGCAGCGGCAGCGCCGCCCCGCCTGCGCCAATAAAAATCTTACCGGCCGTCAACGTGCGGCGTGTCCCGTCCGTCAGGCAGACAAGTGTCACCTGCCAACGACCATCGTTAAGACGAGTGATTTCGCGGACTTCCTGATTCATGCGCAAACGGAAGTTGGCTTTTTTCTCCAGTGAGCTAATCAGCTGGCGCGTCACTTCACCAAAATCCACGTCGGTGCCCATGTCTGTCCAGGTCGCCGCTACTTTTTGACTGTCGGCCCGGCCTTTCATCACCAGTGGAATCCACTGTGCGATTTGCTGCGGATCTTCAGAGTAAGCCATACCACGGAATAGCGTGCTTTTCTGCAAGGCATTAAAGCGCTTACGCAGAAACGCCACGTTGTCATCGCCCCAGACAAAGCTCATATGTGGCGTGCTGTGAATAAAGCTTTTTGGTGTGTGCAGATTGCCTTTCTGAACGTGGTAAGCCCAGAACTGACGGGAGATTTGGAATGACTCATTGATCGCCACCGCTTTCGCGATATCGATACTGCCATCGGCTTTCTGCGGCGTATAGTTCAACTCGGCCAGCGCCGCATGGCCTGTACCTGCATTGTTCCAGCCATTTGAGGACTCTTCGGCGACATGCCCCAACCGCTCCACCATTTCAATGGACCAGTCTGGTTCAAGATCCTGAAGCCAGGTTCCTAACGTAGCACTCATGACGCCTGCGCCAATAAGCAGTACATCAACGTCTTTACGCTCCTGCGCCCTGGTGGTGTCCTTTCCGCTAACACTCATTGTGAGCGCAAGATTTACAGCTGATTTGCACATGAGGCGACATCTCCTCTTCTGTTGACCTGAAGCTCAACAGTGTTGCAGGCGAAATAGTCACGCTTCTGATGAGCGCGTTGCGCTACTTCCGGGTTAAGACTCAGGTATGGGTTAAAGCGACGATAACGAGTTAACTGAACGTTATGCTTTGTTGCTCAAATATAACATTCTCGCATCCGATTTAAACATTTGTTTATTTTTTAAATGCAGAAATGATTCAGCATAAGAAATAATCATAATGGCAAGTCCGCCATAAGTGATTTTTCCTTGTAGATTAGCAGGTTAAATAAAATGAGATGTTGCGGGATTGCTTTGTAATGGTGCAGGCTGAAAATGTCACATGGCGGAAGGAATAATTTAAATTAATGAAAAATAGACTTTATTTAATTTTATTCCTGTGGATGAATTTGTACTCGCAGGGAGAATGGGCCTGTCTGTGTAAAACAAATGTTACATTTTTGTGACCTAAGGACGCGGCCTTGACGCCGCGATACCCTTACGCCCCGAGGTGAACGACATGCGGTTTTCGTCCCACTTTCAGATTTTCTTCAGAAGAGAAAACAGCGCAGGGCCTTAAACCCCAGAACGCAGGTTCAGCTGGCCGATGTGCCGGGATGCGTCAGCTTCACACGCGGAACCAGCGCCGCCAGACAAAGCGGATCACAAAGAACTCAAGCGCGCCCAGTAACAAGAACCACAGACAGAATACCAGGGTGTACAGCTGGCTGAGATCCTGCAAATGGAACATCTGCTGTAAATGCTGCGCTACCGTCAGGCTAAAAGCCGGTGCGGGTAGCAGCAGGGCAGACAGAAAGCCCAGCAGCAAAGTGCCGCCGGGAAGGATTAAGGATTCGAAAGGGTTATTCATGAGCAGTGTTCCCTGTTTATCAGCCCGATATTTTCCGGTATTCCGTGCCAGGGTTCAATCACGGGATGTCTGTGCCTGTCATGGTTATGTCGAAACGGCGCAGAAAAGGCTTAAATGACATTAACTTAGCTGCATTCATAGCGGATGTTATGAGTTATAGCCTTGGCTATACTTAAATCCCTGATTTTATTGTCTTTTTATAACGATAATCGCGTGGTAGACTGCGCGCACTTTTTAAATTACCGAGCAATTTGTGTGATGGATTTAGCATGAAGTCGTGCTTTTTCATCCCAAGTGAACAAATCATGACCTTTATTGCCACCCTTATTCTTGCTCTTGGAATGTCAATGGACGCATTTGCCGCCGCGCTGGGCAAAGGTGCGGCCTTGCATCGCCCTGGCCTGAAAGAAGCCGTGCGGACCGGTCTGATTTTCGGTTGTATTGAAGCTCTGACGCCCCTTATCGGCTGGGCGCTGGGTCTGGCTGCCAGCCAGTATGTTGCCGCATGGGATCACTGGATCGCCTTTTTCCTCCTGGCCTTCCTGGGCGCGCGTATGATGATGGAAGGCTTCCGCAAAACCGCCGCCGAGCCGTGCGAAGCGCCGCAAAGTCATGGCTTTATGGTACTGGCCACCACCGCAGTCGCGACCAGCCTTGATGCTCTGGCGGTAGGGGTCGGACTGGCGTTTCTGCAGGTCAATATCGTCACCACGGCGCTGACTATCGGGGCCGCCACCACCGTAATGGCGACCACGGGCGTGCTGATTGGTCGTTTCATCGGGCCGGTTTTAGGCAAATGGGCTGAAGTCCTGGGCGGGCTGGTCCTGATCGCTATCGGTTCAACCATTCTTATTGAGCATTTGGCCCTGTTTCAGTAACGGGTGTAAACGTGAATTTTGTGATCTGGTTCAAAATTTATTGCTGATTAAAACAGCAGGCGCTATACTTTTCCTGTAGTTATTCAACAAAATTTTAACCGGATGATGTATGAAACGTTTTTTTAAGTACGTGTTCCACGCTTATGTTGAAACCTTTAAACACGTACCACCCGGCGCGCTCAACTAAGCGCCCACCGAATACCCTCGATAGTCGCGGTCAGGGACAGACCGGTGATTATCACCCCCGTTTTCGCTTCCCCGCTTTGATTGCATAGCGCCGTAACGGCGACTTTTTCAGCTTTCGTTATCCACACACTTCCTGCTGACATAACGTGATACATCTGGACATCCACTGTGCCAATCGATGTACGATTTTTATCGCGTTTTTTGCTACGCTGCGCACCGATTTCTTTTAAAACATAGGGTTATCACCCGTAGCCATGACGAGGCAGCAATGCAGCTATGCAGTTTACCTGGTTTACCGCCGGCAAGAACTGGCCGCAGACCGGGGGCTTCGGGCCCTGGATGACCACCGCCGACGACATTCCTGAACCACAGCAGTTAACCATTAAAACGGTGCTGAATGGTCGGGAAGTGCAAAACGATACCACCGCCAGCATGGTGCATCCGGTCGCCAAAATTATTGAATACATTTCCGCCTTTAGTCCGCTGTCGCCAGGGGATGTCATTATTACCGGTTCACCGGGCGGCGTGGGCAAAAAACGTACGCCGCCGCTGTTCATGTTTAGTGGTGATGTGATTGAAGTGGAGATCGAAAAAATCGGTCGCCTGCGTAACACCATTGCCTGACAGCATGCATTAACCGCCTGTCTCTGCGATTCCCGTCCTACACTCAATGGATACCCAGGAACAGGAGCAGCTGATGAGGCGTACCATCCAGTGTAAAAAGCGGCAGGGCATGGCGCTAGCCGCCGGGATTGGTTTAGGTGTCGCGGCGGTCGTATGGGGCACGAAACGCTGGCAGCAAATGAAGCAAACGCCACCCGTTTCGCCACGCAGCCATCACGCGGGATTAGCGGGTTACTATCAACAGATAGGCGACTGGCGCATGTTTACCCGCGTGACGCCTGAGGAACCCCACGGCTTGCCTGTTGTACTAATCCACGGCCTGGTGATGTCGGGGCGCTCAATGGAGCCGCTCGCACTGGCGCTGGGACGGGATTATCACGTCCTGGTTCCCGACCTGCCGGGCTTCGGCGGCAGCGCATTGCCCGCATCGGCCCCTGTTCTGTCGGTTAATGAACTGGCCGATATCCTGTGGCAGTGGTTGCAGCACAACGGTTTTCAGCGAGCAATCTGGGTGGGCAGCGCTTTTGGCTGTCAGGTACTGGCGGCGCTGGCGGATAAATACCCTGAAGCGGTGGCGGGACTGGTGCTACAGGGACCCACTGCCGATCGCCATGCGCGCAGCCTGGTACGTCAGATGTGGCGAGGCTGGCGTAACAGCCGGATGGAAGCGCATCGCTCGCCGGGCGCGCTGGCCCGGATCGACTGGGCCAAAGCCGGCCTGCCGCGCGCCGTTGGCACGATGCGAGCCATGCTGAACGATCCCATCGAACACCATCTTACCTATGTCACTGCACCAACCTTACTGCTGAGAGGCTCACGCGATCCGGTCTGCCCGGCGCGCTGGCTGGATGAGCTGGCGGGGCTGTTACCGCACAGCGAAAAAATCACCTTACGCGGCGGGACGCACAGGCTGCACTACGTTTATCCGTGGAGTTTCTGCCACGCCATCCGGCCTTTTTTAGCGCGTATTCAGCAGGAGAGCCAGCATGAGTAAACCGCCCAAGGGCATCGCCCGGTTTGATTCAGCCGCCACAATGTTGCTGACCTTAGCGAATGCACTTCACGATCGGCCTTTTGCCAGCCCGAGCCAGTCACCGATGTTAGACCGCTTATTGCCTTCGTTTGATCGCTTACCGACCCGGTTGCGTGAGTGGGGCTATGCGGTCAGCGGTCTGGCCGAGGGCATCAGTCATAAACAGGCCAGCGAGCTGGATATAGAAGGTATCGCCGAATGGATGGTCAGCACCTATCCTCAACGCGACTATCCGGCTGCATTTGTGGGTGCCACCAATGGTGCCCTGGTGCACCTGGCCGCGGCGATGGGAACGCCGTGGCTGCCGCAAACCTTTCTGTGCCCGGTACGCATGCAGCAGAACGACCCGGATGATGCCCAGTCAGGATTCGAGGAAGGTAAGGCCGTGGCGGCGGCACTGCTGGCGACCTGGCCGAAGCTGGCGGTACATCACATGCAAGATCCGAGTCAGGATCGCCTCCTGCTGGAGAAAATGCACGACTTCCGCCTTAAGTTGCGCGACATGCCGCTGGCCTTCAATGAGTTTCTGCTGGGCGGATTACCGGCGGGAGCAACGCTGTTCATTAATCACTGCACGCGACAGTGGCCGGTAACGCGCACCAGTGATCGCTCTTTCTTCCAGTTTGGCGCACCCGGCGGTGCAACCGAAAACGAGTATTTGCGCGGCGGGCCGAGAGTCGCCGAATACCTGGCGCGGGCAGGCGTGGATCGCGCGCGCTGGGAGCCACCTGCCATCACCGATCATGTCCCTGAGGCGGAGTGGGGGCTGGACGGCTACCTGATTCCTCCGCTGAAAAAACTGGCAGAAGCCCAGCGCTGGACGCTGATGGAGATTCGTTACGATGACCCGGAGGCGCTGAGTTTTGTGGTCGCCGAAATTTACCGTGACTGGTATCTGGCGGCGGGCATACTGCCAGCCCGGCTGACGGTAGACAGCTTTTTACTGATGGACCCCTGGTGCAGCATGCAGCAGCACGCGATTCCCTTCTGGCTGATGTTTCCGTCCGTGCCGTCGGCGGATGCACTGCAACGCTTTCTTGAGAAGCAGCCGCCTTTTAACCATATCGACATGATGCTCTATTCCCATGGCACTGACAGCATCGGCCTGGCGGACATCGATCGCTGGAAACAGCTGTTAGCCTTTGCCAGGGAAGAGGGGGCATTCGTCGGGGTAGATGAAACGCGCTTCCCTCACGATTTTTCCACCTTTTCACGGTTCGATTCGGCGCTCCGGGAACGCGCACCGCTGCTGCCTGTCCCGCCGCCACTCAGTGTCGATAACGTGATTGCGGGGATTCAGCGTTACGGTGCGCGCCACGGCGTCACCCTCCAGGCGCTGACCTGAATCAGGTGCCGTCGGTAATGGGGTTGCGCACCAGCAGCAGGTACGCCAGCGCGCCGACCAGGGTGACGCAGGCACAAATCATCAGCGCCAGGCTGAATGATTTAGTGGTATCCAGCACCCAACCGGTGATGACTGGCGCAAAAGAGGCAAAGATAAAGCTGGCAAAGTTTTGAATGCTGCCCACGGACGCCGTCATGCGGGCGGTGACGTTGGCATGGATCAAGCCCCAGCAGGAGGTGCCGGCAAAGTGGATACAAAACAGCGCCATACCGATCAGCGTCACAGCGCTGGTGGTGTCGGTGGCGCGCGTCACGATGGCGGTAAAACCTGCCGACAGGATCATGCCGCTCACAATGCAGGCTTTACGGGTTTTTACCGCATCCCAACCGCGTCTGACCAGCGCATCAACCACATAGCCGTTTAGCAACATGCCCGCAGCACCAAACAGGAAAGGAATCGCCGCCAGTAAACCGGTGCTTTTCAAATCAAGATGATAGGTCGATTGCAGATAGCCCGGCAGCCAGGCAATGTACAGCCAGGCGGTATAGTTAATACCGCTGAAGCCAATCATCATGCCCCACATGGTGCGTTGTTTAAACAATCCGCGCCATTCGCGAAAACTGATCGGCTCTTTACGCGATGCCACGCTGCCTGCCTGCAGGTAGTGGATCTCTTCAGCGCTTAGCTGTTTGTTATCGCGATCGCGGTAAACCAGGTACCAGCCGAGGGCAAGAAACACACCCAGAATACCGATGGTGACAAACATGCCGCGCCAGCCCAGAACCAGCATCATGGCAGCCAGTATGGGCGGCGCGATGGACAAGCCAATCATGGAGGCGGCGTTAAACATCCCCATCGGCATACCGCGATCTTTAATGTTAAACCAGTCGTTGATGACCTTTACCCCACAAGGATTCATGGGGGCTTCACCAATGCCCAACCCAATTCGCACCAGGACAAACTGGGTAAAGTTATGCACCAGACCGGACGCGGCCTGGAACAGCGACCAGATAAACATTCCCAGGGCCAGCATAATGCGCGGCCCTTTACGATCCAGCAGGGCACCTGCGGGCAACTGTGCCAGCCCATAAGCCAGCGAGAACGCCGACAGCAGCACGCCGATCTCGGTGGCGCTGAGTCCCATTTCACCCCGAATGGTCATGTTGGCCACAGACAGTGAGCTGCGATCCAGGTAGTTAATGATGGCAGCAAACAGCAGTAGCAGCATGGCGGTAATCTGGACTTTACGAATGCGCGGCGAGCGCACGATATCACTGCGCAACGGCACAAACGCCTCGCCGGGCGAGGTGTCGGGCGGATTCGCGTGATCAACAACCGATCTGTGTTCCATGGCAATCTCCCTGGACAGGCGATTTATCATTATGATGAGTAGCAATGTCGCCCAACGGCACAGGGCCGTCGGTGCGTTGCGCTGAGAGTAATGGGAATAAAAGCGAGATGTTGTAAAGTTGTTTCAAAATCGTGCGGGAGCTAATGCTTTGTGGTTTTTAATCGGGTTTTAATTGTACTGATTAATGCTCCGCACCATTGAACGCTTGGCGGTCGCCAGATGGTTATGCAACGCGCACAGCGCATCCACATCCCGGCGGCCAATCAAAGCAGACAGAATCGCCATATGCTCTTCCAGCGCGACGATATTTCGCTGCTTAAGATCGCTTTCATCCCACTGATAATGCGAATGGAAAATCACCGAAATAATCTCCAGCGACTGATTAAAGAAGGGGTTATTGGCGGCCGACAGAATCAGCCAGTGCAGCTCTTTATCCAGTGCAGCAAAATGGCGATAGTTGCTGGCGATGGTTTCGCGCATCGATCGGTGCCGATCCAGCAGATCTCGCGCCTGAATCCAGCGCTCATCCTCCCTGGGCAAATTCAGGAAGCGGGTAAGCGCATGGGTTTCCAGCATTTCACGCAGTTCAAATAACTTTTCAGCGTACTCTTGCGAAAACTTTTTCATCTGCCAGTGACCACGTTTTACCGGCTCCAGCAGGTTATAGCGCATAAAATGCAGCAGGAATTCGCGAACCGCCACCGGGCTGACGTTGGCCTGCCTGGCCAGCTGTAATTCACTGAAGGTATCGCCGGGCTGCAGCAGTCGCTGATTGATCATATCAAAAAAGCGTTTTTCCACCTGGCTGGCCTGCTGCTCAATGGCGGGGGCAACGGCGCTGAGGCCGTCTTCTGCTTCAGGCTCGCGTACGATAACCCAGCTCTCATTCACTGTTTCCAGAACGCCACGTTCATGCAGATAGCGCAAAGCATGGCGCACCGTGGTACGGCTGATGTTGAACATCTCAGCCAGCGCGGCCTGGGGCGGAAGTGGCGACTGGATGTGGCCCTGGGCAATGCTCTCCAGCATATGGTTAATCACGTTATGGCGTAAATTCTGGCTACGGCTCATGAGCGGCTCCGGTTTTTTAAGCATTAAAAACCATTGAAGTCCCAAAAAAACCGTCACGCTTCACAGATTGAGCAAAGGAAAACCGTTATTGCGGCAAGATTCGCCATAACTGCGCTAACGCTAACGGGAGAATTACCATGACAACAATGAAAGCACTAGTCATCACCGAACCACGCAACATGGTCTGGACCACGCGCGACGTCCCCCGTCCTGCGCCTGCGGAGGCGCTGATTAAACTCGTCAGTGCCGGCATCTGCGGCACCGATATCCACGCCTGGGCAGGAAACCAACCTTTTTTTAGCTATCCACGCGTACTCGGGCATGAACTCTGTGCAGACATTGTTGAAACGGGCAGCGCCGTGCAGGGTTTTGCCGTCGGTCAGCGGGTGGCGCTGATTCCTTACCTCTCCTGCTATGAGTGCGATGCCTGCCAAAGCGGTAAAACCAACTGCTGTGAGAACATTTCGGTGATTGGCGTGCATCAGGATGGCGGCTTTTGCGACTATCTCAGCGTGCCCGCCGCAAACCTGCTGGCGGTGGATGAGTTGGCACCCGAGGCGGCAGCATTGATCGAACCCTTTGCGATCAGCGCCCATGCGGTAAGGCGTGCGGCGGTGGCACAGGGCGATCAGGTGCTGGTGGTGGGCGCCGGTCCTATTGGCCTGGGTGCAGCGGCTATCGCCGCAGCCAATGGCGCGCAGGTGATCGTGGCCGACACCAGTGATTACCGTCGTCAGCACGTCAGTCAGCAGCTCGGCCTCCTTGCGCTGAATCCGGCGGAAGCTGATTTTATTGCTGCACTGCGTGCCGGGTTTAACGGGCAACTGGCGTTAACCGTGATCGATGCCACAGGTAATCCGGCAGCGATGAACGCGGCGGTTAGCCTGATTCGTCACGGCGGCACGGTGGTTTATGTGGGCCTGCATAAAGGCGATTTGGTCATCCCCGACAGCGAATTCCACAAAAAAGAGAGCACGCTAATGGGCAGCCGGAATGCCACGCGCGAAGATTTTGACCGGGTGCGTGAACTCATGGCCGCAGGGAAACTGCGTGCAGAAATGATGCTCAACCAGCGTTTCGCCTTCTCGACGCTGGCAGAGCAGTTTGAGGAAGCGGTCATTAACAATCGTGAGTTGATTAAAGGCGTTATCGATTTTGATCGCTAACGGTGGCCGCCAGGTTTATCGACTGAGTACCTGAAAAAAGTGTTGTCGCACCGCCTCCGCGTCGACGCCTAATGCGATGCGCTGCCGGGGAAGATCGCGGAAGGGATTATGCCGGGAAGCCAGCGTACTCTGTTGACGCACCGTCTGACCGCGGGCAATGCCTTCCGTAATAACCCGAAGCGGGCTTTCCACCAGCGTGAACGCCTCTGGCAGGCAGAGCCAGGAGAGGGTCAGCGTGTCGTGCAGCGCCATGCCAGAAAATCCTTCTTTCTCAAGACTGTAGGCCAGATAAGGGCGACAGATGGCACGCAGCACCGGCTGATTAAGCCGATCCACCTCTTCACTGTGGATCAATACTTTATGGGTCACATCAAGCGGGATCAGCACGATCGGTAAGGCGGAGGAAAAAACCTGATCGGCGGCGTGCGGATCTTTCCAGATATTAAATTCGCTAAAGGGCGTCACATTTCCGCAGTGCCCGTCCGTGCCAAATGCGCCGCCCATCACGACTAACTCTTTTACCAACGGAATGATATCGGGTGCCTGATTGATTGCGCTGGCGATATTGGTCAGCGGACCAATGGCGACAAGGGTGACCGCACCTGGGTTGGCCCGCACGCTGTCGATAATAAACTGCACCGCACCGGGTGCCTTGTCGCTGAAGGGATTATCAAAGGCATCGCCCAGGCCATCTTCGCCGTGCAGTCGGGCGGGCGCACTGGGTGCCTGGGCCAGTGGACGGGAACAGCCACGGTAAACCGGCACATCAATCGCCATTTTCTGGCAAAACAGCCTGGCGTTTCTCACGGCCTGTCCGACGGCAACGTTGCCAAACACGGTGGTTATGCCCAGCAAATGTTGGGTGCGGGCGGCATAAGCCAGGGCAAAGGCATCGTCTACACCGATATCAGTATCAAAAATGACAGTTCGCACAGGCCGCTCCATAAGAGAGTTTTACCCCTTCGCCGCTGGCGAAAGGCATTCAACGGCTCTACAACGCCGCTGCCGGATAAACATTTAAGCGCAAAACGGCAACCGGGGAAACCTGAATCATGCCCGCCTGGACCTTCTGCTTTGCGGCGGCACAAGGTGCTGCGCTGACGTCAGTTCACGTAACGATTCTCTCCGCTCAACCACGGTTGCCAGCCAGAAAAAGGCATCGTATGATGGCCCGCATAAGGTGATGGCGTTCCACCTTTCCCAACCGCCTGCAGGCGTAACCTGCGGCTGATGACGCCTGACATTATCCTTAATCCTTTCGCGGGAGTCGGTGTGTCAGGTGTATGCTTTTTTCTTGCCCTCCACCGTCTTCTGCGCCAATCCTGAAATGGAGTCTGTGATGTTAAAACCGCTATTCGCTGTGATTCTGGGCGGCAGTATTGGCTGTGTGTTGCGCTGGTGGTTCGCCATGCGGTTTAACGCGTTATTTCCCAATCTGCCGCCGGGCACGCTGTTAGTGAACCTGATTGGCGGATTTGTGATTGGCGGTGCCATGGCCTGGTTCGTCAGGCATCCCCAGCTCGACCCGGCCTGGAAATTATTAATTACCACCGGCTTATGTGGCGGACTCACCACGTTCTCGACGTTTTCGGCGGAGTTAATGACATTGTTGCAGTCTGGCAAATACCTGTGGGCAATGAGCAGTGCACTGGTCCATGTCATTGGCTCATTGCTGATGTGCTTTGCCGGTTTCGCGCTCGTTAACCTGTTGGGCTAACGCAGCGGCGAAACCGGCGTGCCTGCGGTGGTGAAAGCGTGTTTAGTCCTGTAAGCACTGGGCAATAAACCCGGCGGCATGCATTGCGCCCTGGGCTGAGATGGTGTGGCCGGTCTGAGGTTCAAACACCGCTTCGACCGGGACGCCCACCGCTTTCAGGCGAGTCGCCGCCGACTCACTTTCACTGGCCGGTATCACCGTGTCGGCCCGGCCGTGAATCAGCAGGGCTGGCGTGTGAGCCTGTGGCGTGATCGGGCCGTCAAAGGCCAGTCGCCCCGAAAACGCCACCACGCCCGCCAGGGGATAACGCCCGGAAGCCAGCAGGTCCAGCGCCATAATTGACCCCTGGGAAAAGCCCACCAGGATGACGTTTTCCCAGCGGTCTGCCATCCCGTTCTGAGACATCAGATGACGGATAACGCTGTCAAAGGCCTCACGGGCCTCACGCACCCGACCCGGACGATTTTCTGGCGTAATATCGGCCAGGCTGAACCACTGATAGCCCGCGCCATGTTCAAAGGCGTAAGGCGCATCCGGTGACGCAAAGGCGACATCCGGGAGCAGGGTGGTCCAGTAGTCGCCAATCGGGGCCAGATCGTCTCCGTTACTGCCCACGCCGTGTAGAAAGATCACCAATGCTTTAGCCATGCCCGTTCCTTCGCTGTTTTTTGTCAGATTCTGCAGGCATTTGAACAGGTGACGGGATTAACGTCAAAACCAAACTACGCTTCAGGTAGCGCGTGCGCCTGAGCGGGGTCTGCATGAAGCATTCCGTGCCCTCCTCCTTTCCCTGAAACCTAAAACCTGCTTGACTACTGTGTCACCGGTTGCCGTCTGGAGTTATGCATGTCGTTGTTTCACCTGAGTTCGCTTTCAGACATTCCTGCCGCTGAATGGGATGCCCTGTTGACCGATCAACAGCCCTTTTTACGTCACGCATTTTTACTGAGCCTGGAGGAAAGCGGCAGCGTCAGGCCAGAAAGGGGCTGGCAGTCCGATCATCTCCTCTGGCGTGAGGCAGGCGAGCTTCGCGCCGTCCTTCCCGGCTATCAAAAATTCCATTCTCAGGGTGAATACGTGTTCGATCACGCCTGGGCCGATGCCTGCCAGCGTGCCGGCATTCCTTACTACCCAAAATGGCTGGGCGCGATTCCTTTCAGCCCGGTTACTGGCGCACGCGTGCTTGGTGCACCGGATGCCGCCGCCCGGCTTCTTGCTGCGTTACCGGACGCGCTGGCGGAGCAGGGGTTAAGTGGTGCGCATATCAACTTCACCGATCCGCAAGCGAACGTCTTGCTGGCGGCGCAACCTGACTGGCTGGCACGACTGGGCTGCCAGTATCACTGGCACAATCGGGGCTATCGCGACTTTCAGGACTTTCTGGATACGCTGATGTCTCGGAAACGTAAACAGTTGCGTAAAGAGCGCGAGCAGGTCGTACAGAGCGGTTTTGCATTTGACTGGTATCGCGGCGATCAACTGCGTGAGGATCAGTGGGATTTTGTCTATACCTGCTATGCCAATACGTATGTGGTGCGCGGTCAGCGTCCCTATCTGACCCGTGCCTTCTTCAGCCTGCTGGCTGAGAGGATGCCGGACAATATTCGCGTCGTCATCGCCCGTTTACAGCAGCAACCTGCGGCGATGGCCTTCTATCTTAAAGATGGCGAAAGCCTGTATGGCCGCTACTGGGGATGCCTGGCGGAATTTGACCGGCTCCACTTTGAAACCTGCTTTTATCAGGGGATGGATTTCGCTATAGCGGAAGGGCTGCAACGCTTTGATGCTGGCGCGCAGGGCGAGCACAAGCTGGTGCGGGGTTTTGAACCCCAGATTACCCACTCCTGGCACTATCTGTGCCATCCCGGCCTGCGCGCCGCCGTGGAGGATTTTTTGCAGCAGGAGCGGCAAGGCGTCCACCTGTGGGCCGATGAAGCCCGTGACGCCTTGCCCTATCGACGCGGCGATTAATCTGCGCCCACAAATCCCCCCGTCTGGTGCTGCCACAGACGGGCATACAGGCCGTTTTGTGCCAGTAGCTCCTGATGGCTACCGATTTCCACAATCTGGCCTTTTTCCAGCACCACCAGACGATCCATTTTGGCGATGGTGGACAGACGGTGAGCAATGGCAATCACGGTTTTACCCTTCATCAAGGATTCCAGGCTTTCCTGAATCGCGGCTTCCACTTCCGAGTCGAGCGCGGACGTCGCTTCATCCATAATCAGGATCGGCGCATCTTTCAGCAGCACACGGGCGATGGCCACGCGCTGGCGCTGACCGCCTGACAGTTTCACGCCGCGTTCGCCCACATGGGCATCCAGGCCAAAACGGCCCTGTGAATCGGACAGCAACGGGATAAACTCATCGGCGCGGGCGCGCTGGATGGCTAACTGAAGCGCCTCTTCACTGGCATTTGGTCGTCCGTACAGCAGGTTTTCGCGGATGGAACGGTGCAGCAGTGAGGTATCCTGGGTGATCATCCCGATCTGGCTGCGCAGGCTCTCCTGCGTCACCTCTGCAATATTCTGACCGTCAATCAGGATACGACCACCGTTGAGGTCGTACAGGCGCAGCAACAGGTTCACCAGGGTGGATTTACCCGCACCGGAAGGCCCAATCAGGCCAATCTTTTCACCGGGTTTGATGGTCAGATTCAGGCCATCAATGACCGGACGGCCGCCACCGTAGTCAAAACGGATGTCCTGAAAACGAATCTCACCTTGCGCCACCTTCAGTTGGGTTGCTTTGGGAGCGTCCTGCACGCTGAGCGGCTGTGAAATGGTGTTGAGTCCGTCCTGCACCATGCCGATGTTTTCAAAAATACCGTTGACGACCCACATCACCCAGCCGGACATGTTGACCAGGCGGATCACAAGGCCGGTTGCCAGGGCAATCGCCCCTACGCTAATCAGCGATTCGCTCCACAGCCACAGTGCCAGGCCAGAGGTTGAGACAATCAACATCCCGTTCAGCGTCGACAGCGTCAGATCCATGCTGGTCACCATCCGGTTAGCCTGCTGCGTCTTATCCGTCTGCTCCTGAATCGCTTCGCGGGCGTACTGACGTTCCAGATCGCTGTGCGCGAACAGCTTAATGGTGGCGATGTTGGTATAGCCGTCAACAATGGTGCCCATCAGCTTCGAGCGGGCCTCTGACGACACCACCGAACGGGATTTAACCCGTGGCACGAAATAGCGCAGCGCGGCAACGTAGGCCACAATCCAGATAATCAATGGAATCATCAGGCGCCAGTCGGCTTCTGCAAACAGTACCAGCGCCGTTGCGGCATAGATCAGCACATGCCAGATCGCATCCACCAGTTGCACCGCAGAGTCGCGCAGCGAGTTACCGGTTTGCAAAATACGTTGCGCAATCCGCCCGGCAAAGTCGTTTTGAAAAAAGTTCATGCTCTGCCGCAGGACATAATTATGATGCTGCCAGCGGATCATACTGGTCATGCCGGGGTTGATGCTCTGATGAACCAGCATATCGTGCAGCGCAATAAAAACCGGCCGCAGTATCAGCGCAACACAGCCCATCCACAACAACGTTTGCCAGTTATCCCGGAACAACGTGGCCGGCGTAGAGTGGTTCACCAAATCAATAATGCGGCTCAGATAACTGAACAGCGCTACCTCAATCAGCGCGCCGATTAATCCCACCACCAGCAACGCGGCAAAGCTCGGCCATACCTGGCGCAGATAGTAAAAATAAAACGGCCAAACCCGCGAGGGCGGCATGTCGGTCGGTGCATCCTGAAAAATATTGATAAAACGTTCGAAACGACGATACAACATAGAGGCACTCTTTCCGTTCGATAAGAGTTACAGCTTAGTGCATGTGTATGCCCGATTAAAAAGGATTAAATATGGATATCACTCTGCGCGGCCGTGAGCCGCACGATGCGGCGGCTTATCAACGTCTTTACGGTCATCCGGACGTTTATCCCTGGACGCTACAGTTGCCTTTTCCCAGCGTAGCCACCTGGGAGAAGAAGTTTGCAAAGATGGATGCGGAAGGCTTTATCAATTTTATCGCCGAAGTTGACGGTGAAATGGTGGGCGAACTCACGCTGTTCACTAATCATAATCCGCGTACCCGGCACTGCATCAGTTTCGGTATTGGCGTCAATCCTGCCTTTTCCGGTCGCGGCATCGGCGCGCATTTAATTCGTAACGCCATGGATTATGCCCGTAACTGGCTGGGCATCACCCGCATGGAGCTGGAAGTGTTCCACGATAATCATCGGGCGTTAGCGCTCTATGAACGACTGGGCTTTGAGCGTGAGGGCGTCCGTCGTCAGGCATCGCTGCGTGAAGGTAAACTTCACGATGTGGTGATGATGGCAATATTGCTCACTGAGAAAGCGTAACCACGCCCGTTTTCTTTTACCGGTGAACGGGAAAACGCTCTCTCTGGCGTCTAAAATTTGTGCTGCACCACAGTTCGCACAAAATGACCTGCATAAAACCGAGTGCCTGCCGATATCACGATATCACCCGCTGATACTCTGGAGGGAGATTGTGATTAAACTCATAACAATCGACGAACTGAAACCGGGTATGTTCGTCCACAAACTCGAAGTCTGGTGGTTTAAAGACAAACGCATTCGCAACCAGATGTTGATCACCGATCAACGTCAGGTTTTGATGTTTCGTCATGAAGGCATAGCGCGTTTATGGATCGATATGGAGAAATCGATTTCATTGACGCCATCTGCGCCGAAAAAAGTCGATTCAGGCATCCGCGCGCCGTTCTCTCAGGAAATGGAGCAGGCACAGCATATCTTTGAACAGGGCAAGCCAAAGGTGCTGGCCATGTTCAACGAGGCACGCCTGGGCTATGGCCTGAATCTCAGCGATATGATTGCGATTGTCGATCAGATTGCCGGTTCCATCGAACGTGAGCCTTCGGCGCTGTTACGTGTGGCGCAGCTTAAAGATCATGACAACTACACCTATCTGCACTCTATGGCGGTATGTGGGCTCATGATCGCCTTTGGTAAAAAGCTGGGGCTGGATGCTCAGCAACTGCAACGGGTCGGCATGGGCGGATTACTGCATGATTTGGGTAAGGCGGCGGTGCCACTCTCTATTCTCAATAAACCCGATAAGCTCAGCGACGATGAGTTTCAGGTGATGTGTGAACATCCGATTGCCGGTGCGCAGATGCTGATGGATGCCCATGCGGGCGACGATCTGGTCGATATAGCGCTGCATCATCATGAAAAATATGACGGCACTGGCTATCCCTATGGCCTGAAGGGCCATGAGATTAGCGTGTATTCCCGCATGACGACCATCTGTGACGTTTATGATGCGCTGACCTCAACGCGGCCCTACCGTAAAGGCTGGACGCCCGCCAAAACGCTGCAGATGATGTTGAGCTGGCAGGGGCATTTTGACACCACCTTACTGCACGCTTTTGTCAGTACCATCGGTCTGTATCCTGTCGGTTCGCTGGTCCGCCTGGCATCAGGCCGCATCGCGTTGGTGGTGAAGGGCGGAGATAAGTCATTACAGCGACCCAAGGTGCATGTTTTCTGGTCACTGCATGCGCAACGGGAAATTAAACCTGAGGTACTGGATCTGGGCGACAGTTTCTGTACTGACAGTATTGTCTGTGCCGAAGATAACGGTGGCTGGGACGGCGTGGATCTGAGCCGCATCTGGCAGTTGGAAGCCGCCTGATATTACGGCTATTTTTATACATTTTTTATATCCCCGACCCGCTTTTTAACCCTTTCTTTATGTGCCCAGGCGCAAGCTACTCAGCAAATCCAAACCTCTGGAGGTTGCTGTGAGCGCAGGCGTAATAACCGGCATTGTGCTGGTGGTGTTGTTACTGGGCTATCTGATTTATGCCCTGTTAAATGCGGAGGCCTTCTGATGGCGGCCAATGCGTTTTTACTGATAGCGGTTTATCTGCTGTTACTGATGGTGATGGCGCAGCCGCTGGGGCGCGGGCTGGCCGCGTTAGTCGCGGACAAGCCCCTGTTTACGCGTGCAGAAGCCTTTCTGTGGCGCATCTCAGGAACCCAACAAGGCGATATGCGCTGGCAGCAATACTTGCTGGCGATCCTGGTGTTCAATCTGCTGGGCATGGCTGTGCTGTTGGCCATGCTGATGTTTCAGGGACAGTTGCCCCTTAATCCGCAGCATCTGCCCGGACTGAGCTGGGATCTGGCGCTGAACACGTCCATCAGTTTTGTCACCAACACCAACTGGCAGTCGTATGCGGGCGAAAGCACCTTAAGCTATTTCAGTCAGATGGTCGGACTGACGGTGCAGAACTTCGTGTCCGCTGCCACCGGTATTGCCATCGCGTTTGCATTGATTCGCGGTTTTGCGAATCGATCTATCGCCACGCTGGGCAACGCCTGGCGTGATTTGACGCGCGTGACGCTCTACGTTCTGCTGCCGATTAGCCTGCTGATGGCGCTGTTTTTTGTCAGCCAGGGCAGCATCCAGAACTTCCTGCCTTATCACAACCTCACCAGTCTGGAAGGGGCGCAGCAAACGCTGGCAATGGGGCCGGTTGCCTCTCAGGAAGCAATCAAAATGCTGGGGACCAACGGCGGCGGTTTCTTCAACGTCAACTCCGCCCATCCGTTTGAGAATCCCACCGCACTCACCAATTTTGTCCAGATGCTAAGTATCTTCCTGATTCCGGCGGCTCTCTGCTTTGCCTTTGGCGAAAGCGTCAAAGATCGTCGTCAGGGAAATATGTTGCTGTGGTCAATGACGCTGATGTTCGTGGTGGCCGCGGCGCTGGTGATGTGGGCCGAACTGCATGGTAATCCGCACTTCCTGACGCTCGGCGCTGACAGCGCTATCAATATGGAAGGCAAAGAGACGCGCTTCGGCATCCTTAACTCCAGCCTGTATGCGGTGATTACGACGGCGGCTTCCTGTGGCGCAGTGAACGCCATGCACGACTCGTTTACCGCACTGGGCGGCATGGTGCCCATGTTGCTGATGCAACTGGGCGAAGTGGTGTTTGGCGGAGTCGGTGCCGGTCTGTACGGCATGCTGCTGTTTGTCTTGCTGGCGGTGTTTATTGCCGGGTTGATGATTGGCCGCACGCCAGAGTTTCTTGGCAAGAAAATCGACGTGTGGGAAATGAAAATGACCGCTCTGGCGATTCTGGTCACCCCCGCGCTGGTGCTGATTGGCACGGCGATCGCGATGATGACCGATGCCGGACGCGCCGGCATGGCAAACCCGGGAACGCATGGCTTTAGTGAAGTGCTGTACGCCGTCTCGTCGGCTGCCAATAACAACGGTAGCGCCTTTGCGGGCCTGAGCGCCAATACGCCGTTCTGGAACCTGCTGCTGGCGGTGTGCATGCTGCTGGGACGCTTCGGCATCATCATTCCGGTCATGGCAATTGCCGGTGCCATGGCGGTGAAAAAAGTGCAACCGGTCGGTAACGGTACGCTGCCTACGCACGGTCCTCTGTTTATCGCCCTGTTAATCGGTACCGTCTTGCTGGTCGGCGCGCTGACCTTTATTCCTGCTCTGGCGCTGGGTCCGGTGGCCGAGCATCTGCAACTTATTCAGGGACAATCATCATGAGTCGTCAACAACAGGTGTTTGACGCAGCGCTGTTACGTGCCTCAGCGATCGATGCTGTAAAAAAACTCGATCCCCGCGTGCAGTTTCGCAATCCGGTCATGTTTGTGGTTTACCTGGGCAGCATCCTGACTACGATTCTGGCCTTACTGATGTTTACCGGACACCAGAGCGGCAGCGCCAGTTTTACCGGTGCCATTGCCCTGTGGTTATGGTTCACCGTGCTGTTTGCCAACATGGCAGAAGCGCTGGCGGAAGGGCGCAGTAAGGCCCAGGCAAACAGCCTGAAAGGGGTTAAAAAAACCAGCTTCGCCAAAAAACTGTCGGCTGCGCACTACGGCGCAAAATGGCAGCAGGTTGCGGCTGACCAACTGCGCAAAGGTGACGCGGTGCTGGTGGAAGCCGGTGATGTCATCCCCTGTGATGGCGAGGTCGTTGAAGGGGGCGCATCGGTGGACGAAAGCGCGATCACCGGCGAATCGGCACCAGTGATCCGTGAGTCGGGGGGGGATTTTGCCTCGGTGACTGGCGGGACACGCATTCTGTCCGACTGGCTGGTCATCACCTGTAGCGCCAACCCAGGGGAAACCTTCCTGGACCGGATGATCGCCATGGTTGAAGGCGCGCAGCGCCGTAAAACCCCGAACGAGATTGCCCTGACTATTCTGCTGGTGTCGCTCACCATCGTGTTTCTGTTAGCCACTGTCACGCTGTGGCCTTTTTCAGCCTGGGGCGGCACGCCGGTTACCATCACGGTGCTGGTGGCGTTGCTGGTATGCCTGATCCCAACCACCATTGGTGGTCTGCTGTCCGCCATCGGTGTGGCCGGGATGAGCCGTATGTTGGGGGCTAACGTGATTGCCACCAGTGGCAGGGCAGTCGAAGCCGCAGGGGACGTAGATGTGCTGATGCTGGATAAAACCGGCACCATCACCCTGGGTAACCGTCAGGCAACGCAGTTTTTACCGGCACCCGGCGTAACGGAAGAGCAGCTGGCAGATGCTGCGCAACTGGCGTCACTGGCGGATGAAACCCCGGAAGGGCGCAGTATTGTGGTACTGGCAAAGCAAAAGTTTAACCTGCGTGAACGCGATCTGAGCAGCATGGGCGCCAGCTTTATTCCCTTCTCTGCCCAAACCCGCATGAGCGGCGTCAACGTACAGGACCGTCTGATCCGTAAAGGTGCGGTCGATGCGGTGCGTCGTCATATTGAAGCCAGCCACGGTGCCTTTCCGGCAGAAGTAAACGCCCGGGTTGAAGAGGTGGCGCGGGCCGGTGGCACACCGCTGGTGGTGGCCGAGGGCGCAAAAGTGCTGGGCGTGGTTGCGCTGAAAGACATTGTGAAAGGCGGTATCAAAGAGCGTTTCGCAGAACTGCGCAAGATGGGCATTAAAACCGTGATGATCACCGGTGATAACCCACTAACGGCGGCCGCCATTGCGGCAGAGGCGGGCGTGGATGACTTTTTGTCAGAAGCGACGCCGGAAGCCAAGCTGGCGCTGATTCGTCAGTATCAGGCGGAAGGGCGCCTGGTCGCGATGACCGGCGACGGCACCAATGATGCCCCGGCACTGGCACAGGCGGATGTGGCGGTTGCCATGAACTCCGGTACTCAGGCAGCAAAAGAAGCGGGGAACATGGTCGATCTGGACTCGAACCCCACCAAACTGCTGGAAGTGGTACACATTGGTAAACAGATGCTGATGACGCGCGGTTCTCTGACCACCTTCAGTATCGCCAATGACGTCGCCAAATATTTCGCCATCATCCCGGCGGCGTTTGCGGCGACCTATCCACAGTTAAATATGCTCAATGTGATGCATCTGCACTCACCCGCATCAGCCATCCTGTCGGCCGTTATCTTTAACGCCCTGGTGATTGTGTTCCTGATCCCTTTAGCGCTTAAAGGTGTCAGCTATCGCCCCTTGAGTGCCGCGTCGCTGTTGCGCCGTAATTTACTGATTTATGGATTAGGTGGGCTGCTGGTGCCGTTTGTGGGCATCAAGGCGATTGATATGTTGCTCGTGCTGTCTGGTATGGCCTGAGGAGAATAAAATGAGTCAGTTACGTCCGGCGGTTTTCCTGCTTTTGTTGCTAACGATTGTGTGCGGCGTGGTTTATCCTTTGCTCACCACTGGCCTGTCGCAGTGGCTGTTTCCCTGGCAGGCCAACGGGTCGTTGTTAAAAGTGGATGGCGAAGAACGGGGTTCTGCGCTGATTGGTCAGAATTTTAGCCACCCCGGTAATTTCTGGGGACGGCCTTCTGCAACCGGTGATAAACCTTACAATCCGCTGGCATCCAGCGGCAGTAATCTGGCCGCCAGCAATCCGGCGCTGGATAAAGCGGTGGCAGAACGCGTAGCGGCGTTACGGGCGGCGAATCCGCAGGCCAACGGCGCGGTACCCGTGGAACTGGTTACCACATCCGCCAGTGGGCTGGACCCGGAGATTTCGCCTGAAGCCGCGCTGTGGCAGGCCCCGCGCATTGCGGCAGCACGTCAGTTACCGCTGGCGAAAGTTGACGCACTGGTAGACAGCATGACGCAGCGTCCGCTGTTGCCCTTCATCGGTGAACCTACTGTGAACGTGCTGCAGCTTAACCTGGCGCTGAATGACCTCAAATAAGTCTAAGGAAGCTATGAACCACGAACCGCTGCGCCCCGATCCGGATGCCCTGCTGCAGGCCAGCAGTGACAGCCATCGCGGCAAACTGAAAATCTATTTTGGTGCCTGTGCGGGCGTAGGGAAAACCTATGCCATGTTGCAGGAAGCGCAGCGGCTGCGTGCCCAGGGACTGGATGTGCTGGTGGGCGTGGTGGAAACGCACGACCGCCCGGAAACGGCCCAGCTTCTTAATGGACTGGTGCTGTTGCCGCGCCGCGCCACTGGCCGTTCGCGGCACGCAGAGTTTGACCTTGATGCCGCGCTGGCACGCCATCCGGCGGTCATTCTGATGGATGAGCTGGCGCACACCAACGTGAAAGGATCACGTCATCCCAAACGCTGGCAGGATATTGAAGAACTGCTGGAGGCCGGCATTGATGTCCTGACTACAGTGAACGTTCAGCATCTGGAAAGCCTGAATGATGTTGTCGGTGGCGTCACCGGCATTCAGGTACGCGAAACCGTACCCGATCCCTTTTTCGACGGTGCCGACGAAGTGGTGCTGGTCGACCTTCCCCCCGACGACCTCCGCCAACGCCTGAAAGAGGGCAAGGTGTACATTGGCGATCGTGCCGAACGGGCCATCGAAAATTTCTTTCGTAAAGGCAATCTGTTTGCCCTGCGTGAGCTGGCGCTGCGCCGCACGGCCGATCGGGTGGATGACCAGATGCGCGCCTGGCGCGACAGCCAGGGACGGGATCGTGTCTGGCATACGCGTGATGCCATTCTGCTGTGTATTGGTGACGACACCGGCAGTGAAAAACTGGTGCGGACGGCGGCGCGGCTGGCCGCCAGACTGGGCAGCGAGTGGCATGCGGTTTACGTGGAAACGCCTCGCCTCAACCGGCTGCCGGAAGCGCGGCGTCGGGCTATTTTACGCACGCTGAAGCTGGCGCAGGATATGGGGGCCGAAACCGCGACGCTCTCCGATCCGGATGAGGCGCAGGCGGTCCTGCGTTACGCACGTGAACACAACCTCGGTAAGATCGTGACGGGGCGACGCCCGGTGCGGCGCTGGCGGCGTGACAGCTTTGCTGAACGTCTGGGGCAACTGGGGCCCGATCTGGATCTGCTGGTGGTGGCGCTGAATGAGCCGATTCAGGATGCACCCCATCCGTTAGCCGAGGATCGGGTTAACAGCGATAAATGGCGGCTGCAGCTGCGCGGCGTTCTGATGGCGCTGGTGCTGTGTATTCTGGTCACCGCCGCAGGGCAGTCGGTGCTGATCAGCTTCGATCCGGCCAACTGTGTGATGATCTACCTGCTGGCGGTGGTGATCGTCGCGTTGCGCTATGGGCGCTGGCCGTCGGTCATTGCCACGGTGATGAACATCATTGCCTTTGACCTGTTTTTCGTCGCGCCAACCGGCACGGTCGCGGTGTCGGATCTGCAATATTTAGTGACCTTTGGCGTCATGCTGGCGGTGGGGGTGATTGTGGGTAATCTGACGGCCGGTGTCCGCTATCAGGCGCGGGTTGCCCGTTACCGTGAGCAGCGCACGCGGCATCTGTACGAAATGGCTAAGTCACTGGGAAGCGGCCTGACGCCCGAAGATATCGCCGCAACCAGCCAGCGGGTGCTGGAGGCGACGTTACAGGCGCGCTGCCTGCTGCTGTTGCCCGATGAACAGGGTGAACTGCAAACCTTGGGCAATGCGCTGCCGGGCAATGAACCGGATCGGGCAATTGCGAAATGGAGCTTCAGTAAGGGCCAGCCTGCTGGTGCAGGCACGGATACCTTACCGGCGGTGCCCTACCAAATTCTTCCGTTGAAAGTGGGCGATCTGTGTCGCGGATTGCTGGTCGTTGAACCGCAAAATGTGCGTCAGCTGATGGTGCCGGAACAGCAGCGGCTGCTGGAAACCTTCACCGTGCTGATTGCCAACGCCCTGGAGCGGATGGCGCTGTCGCAAAGTGAGGCGGCTTCGCGACTGTCTGCGGAACGGGAACAGCTGCGCAATGCCTTGTTGTCAGCCCTGTCCCATGATTTACGCACGCCGCTGACGGTGCTGTTTGGTCAGGCCGAAATGCTGATGCTGGATCTGGCCAGTGATGACTCAAAGTATGTGCCGCAGGCCAGCCAGATTCGTGAACAAACCCTGAGTACCATTCGCCTGGTCAGTAACATGCTGGATATGGCGCGTATCCAGTCGGGTGGTCTGAATTTGCGCGAAGAGTGGCTGGCGCTGGAAGAGGTGATTGGCGGCGCGCTCAGCAGCATGGCTCCGTCGCTCAAGGGACGGGAGGTTGAGCTCGATCTGCCTACGGATATCGTTCTGATTAAAGGCGACAGCACGCTCCTGGAGCGGGTATTTACCAACCTGATTGAAAACAGCCTGAAGTACGCAGGCAACTGCGCGCCTCGTGGCATTCGGGCCTGGTGTGAAAATACGCGGCTGGAAATCGCCATCTGGGATGGTGGCCCAGGCATAGCCGACAATGACCTGACGCGAATTTTCGACAAATTTTCGCGCGGGGATAAAGAATCGGCGGTGCCGGGTGTCGGCCTGGGGCTGGCGATCTGTAAAACGATTATCGAGAGCCATGGCGGCCAGATCTGGGCGGAAAATCGCCCGGAAGGCGGTGCCTGCTTCCGCCTCTCTTTACCGCTGCCACCGGTTCCTGAAATTTCTCCTGAAGGCTTGAAATAACTTCACAGATGATCGGTTATAATGCGCGACCTTACTGATTATGATTGGGAAATTATGGAACGTTTTACCGAAAACCTGATGTATGCATCGCGCTGGTTGTTGGCTCCGGTTTACATTGGACTTTCGCTGGGATTGCTGGCGCTCACCGTCAAATTTTTCCAGGAAATTTTTCACCTGTTGCCCAACATTTTTAGCATCGCAGAAAACGATCTGATTTTGCTGCTGCTGTCGCTGGTGGATATGACGCTGGTGGGCGGGCTGCTGGTGATGGTCATGCTGTCAGGCTATGAAAACTTTGTGTCCAAACTCGACATTGACGAGGGCAAAGAGAAGCTGAGCTGGCTGGGTAAAATGGATTCCGGCTCGCTGAAAAATAAAGTCGCGGCCTCGATTGTGGCGATTTCCTCCATCCACCTGCTGCGGGTATTTATGGATGCGCGCAATGTCGAAAACGACAAGCTGATGTGGTACGTCATCATCCATCTGACCTTTGTCCTGTCGGCCTTCGTGATGGGCTGGCTGGACAACATGTCGCGAGCGGAAAAGAAAAACGTCTGACCAACCGCAACATCGCCGAACGCCGTCCGCTTATACGGCTTCCCTTGTGGGGGAAGCCCTGTTCAGCCTGACGCGGGGCGCGCGCCCGTCAGGTGCGGAAATACCGCTTTGATCATGGCAAAAAACGCGGTCAGCCTGGCAGGATAGTAGCTTGCCCAGGGATAGGTCAGCCACACCGGCAACGGGGGAGCCTGCCATTCCGGCATCAACTGAACCAGATTGCCCTGCGCCAAATCCTCCTGTATGACCCATGTCGACATAATAGCCGCACCCAGGCCCGCCAGGGCGGCCTTGCGCACGGCATACAGGCTGTCGCTGCTGAGCACGGGAACGATGGGCAGATTCACCGGTTCATCCCTGTCCTGATTCTGTAACGCTATCTCGTTACGGTAGAAGCTGGTCAACGCCAGCCAGGGCAAATCCCCCAGCTGTTCCACCTGCCTGACCGGCGGATGCTGCAAGAGTAGCGCGGGCGCGGCAACGACAATGCGTGGCACTTCAGCCAGCAGCACAGCCACCACAGAAGGATCGGTCGGTGCGCCAACCTGAATCGCACAGTCCACGTTCTCGGCGACGAAGTCTGGCGTCCTGTCGTTCAGCATCCATTCAATGCGTAAACGGGGATAGCGGCGCATAAAAGTCACCAGCGGTGCGACCAGTTGATCCTGACCGAATGCATGAGGCGCCCGCACCCGCAATATCCCGACCGGATCACTGCCCGCGCCGGTCAGTTCATCCTCCAGCGCGTGCCAGGTCGCCATGAGCTGCCGGGCCTGAGCATAGCAACGTTCCCCATCATCGGTGAGCTTCAGCGCATGCGTGGTGCGCAGTATCAGCTTCAGCCCAAGCCCCTGCTCAAGAGACTGCAAGCGGCGGCTGATTGTCGGTTGCGTAATGCCCAGTTGTAACGCGGCTGCGGTCAAACTGCCGCTCTCGACAATGCGAATAAAAGTGTGCATCAATTCGATACGATCGCTGTTATTGAAATTGCTCATGCGTCCCACGTATAACCGTTTTGTCTTTTATGAGTCTACCGCGTATGTCAAAAACAGGCTTTACTTGTCACACTATTTTTTGAGGATGCCACCATGTCAGCGGTAAACAATATCACTCCACCTGCCACCGAACGTATGCCCGCGCCCCTGGTCTTTACGCTGGCTGCCGGCGCGGGCCTGAGCGTCGCCTCGATTTACTACAGCCAGCCGATGCTGGATATCATCAGTAAGCAGTTCCAGATCAGCGTCGGTACTGTTGGCATGGTGCCGATGTTAACGCAGGCCGGTTATGCCTTAGGCATTCTGTTGCTGGCCCCGCTTGGCGATCGCCACGATCGGCGCACCATCATTTTAGTTAAGGGATTGCTGCTGGTGATGGCGCTGCTGTTATGTGGGTTCTCCGGCGGCATCAGCGCGCTGCTTATCGCCAGCTTTGTGACCGGGCTGACGGCGACCGTGGCGCAGGACATTGTTCCGGCCTCGGCCGCGCTGGCTCCGGCACAACGTCGGGGTAAAATCGTTGGCACGGTAATGACGGGGTTACTGGTGGGGATTTTATTATCCCGGGTCGTGAGCGGCGTGGTGGCGGAGTATTTTGGCTGGCGCACGATGTACATGATAGCGGCCATGGCCGTATTGCTGATCAGCCTGACCTTGTGGCGCGTGCTGCCACGCTTTACGCCCGGCACGTCAGTGAGCTATCCCCGTCTGCTTTTATCGCTGGTACAGCTGTGGCGTGAACATCAAACCCTGCGACGTGCCGCACTGGCTCAGGGGCTGCTCTCTGTGAGCTTCAGCGCCTTCTGGTCCACACTGGCGATCATGCTCAGCGAACGTTTTCACTTTGACAGTGCTATCGCCGGTGCCTTTGGCCTGGCGGGGGCAGCAGGTGCACTGGCCGCGCCGCTGGCAGGTAACGTCGCCGATCGTATCGGCCCGGCGCGTGTCACCCAGTTTGGTGCCGCTCTGGTCACGTTCTCTTTCGCCCTGATGTTTTTGTTGCCGCTGCTGCCGCTCCCCGGTCAGCTGGTATTAATCATTATCTGCACCATTGGCTTTGATTTAGGCGTGCAAGCCACGCTGGTCGCCCATCAAACCCTGATTTATGGCCTGGTGCCCGACGCGCGTAGCCGACTGAATGCCCTGCTGTTTACCATCGTGTTTATCGGCATGGCGAGCGGTGCGGCGCTGGGCAGCCTGGCGCTTGCTCACTGGGGCTGGAATGGCGTTGTGGTCTTGTCGACGCTGGCCGCGGCTGTCAGCCTGATCGTGCGTCTCGCCAGTCGCCACCTCAAGGACTGATCCTTCCGCCCGTCAGCAAATGTGCCAGGCTTAGTCATAAACTCAATTAAAACGGTGCGTTATGAACTTTATTGCCTGGACAGCTGCGACGGGCTGTCTTCTGTTATTAATGTCGCTGGCGTCAGGGTGGATACACCGTGGCCCGGTGACCTCTTTTGGTCTTTTCTTGTTAGCCGGGATAGCCTGCGGGCCGTGGGTATTTGATGTTATCGAAATCGATATCCTTCGCCATGCTGAACTGGTCACGCACATTACTGAAATCACCATGGCCGCGTCGTTGTTCATTACCGGCCTAAAGCTGCGCCTGCCGCTTAAGGCCCGGAGCTGGCGCGCTGGCGGCTTACTGGCGTTCCCGGCGATGTTGATGACGGTCGCGGCCATGACGCTGCTGTCTCACTGGCTGGTGGGGCTGTCGTGGCCCATTGCCCTGGCGTTTGGCGCGATTGTTGCGCCCACCGATCCCGTGCTGGCGAGCCTGATCTCCGTGAGCGATGCTCAGGATGATGATGCACTGCGCGTAGCCATTTCCAGTGAGGCGGGCATGAACGATGGTTCCGCACTGCCCTTACTGATTCTGGCGCTGCTGCTGTTTAACGGCGAAAGCCTGGGCACGGGCATGGTGGCGCACTGGGCTGCTGTCGATGTCGTGTGGGCCATTGGCGGCGGCATCCTGTTGGGATTTGGACTGGGTCGCCTGGTCGGTCTGCTGGCCACCCGACTGCGCAATGCCCACGGCGATGTGGCACCCAATGACTTCCTTGCGCTGGCGCTGATCGCGCTCAGCTATGCACTGGCCGAATGGGTCGGTGCTTCGGGCTTTCTGGCCACCTTTGCGGCCGGTCTGGGCCTGCGCCGCGCGGAGCTGGGCGTCTTTAAACGCTACCAACCTGACGATATGCCCGATGACGATCGGCTGCTGCCTGCCGAGGCGCTGGTGAATCCCAACAAACGGTTACAGCAACGTAGCAGTGGCATGGTGAAATCGGTCGGTTTAGTGGTAGGCGATGCGCTCTCTTTTGGCGATACTATCGAACGCCTGTTGGCTGCCATGATGATGGTGGTACTTGGCGTGACCATGGCGCACCACTGGAACATGCAGGGCGTCCTGCTTGGGCTGTTGCTGTTTGCGGTGGTGCGACCGCTTGCCGTCTGGCTGGTGACCCTGCGCACTGGCATGCCGGTTCCTCAGCGGTTGCTGATTGGCTGGCTGGGTATCCGTGGTATTGGTAGTCTTAACTATATTGCGTTTGCCTGGGTCCATGGCATGGTCGGGGCAGAGGCAAAGATAATGGTTGATATGGCGCTGACGCTGGTGGTGTGCAGCATCGTGGTCCACGGTATTTCTGTGACGCCGCTGCTCAACTGGCGCCAGGCGCGACTGGAGGCGAAACAGCGCCAGTCATGAGAGTGAGTTAACTGATAACAGGAGTAGATGATGAAGATATCTCAGATACTGTTGCTGAGCATGCTGGCTTCTGGCAGTGCACTGGCGGCAGAGAACAGTGAAGAAAGCGTGTATGCCAGCCAGCTGTGCCATATTGTCAGCAGTGAAAAAAGCGTATCGACAGCTGACCAGTATGTCGAAAAAATGAAAGCCAGCGTGGCAGGATCGCAGTCCTCCTCTGCTGTCAGTAAGCCTGAATTTGACGAAGAGCTGGCAAACGAAGTGGCGAGTGCATGGCTACAACTGGGCGATGAAGAACGCGCCAAACTGCGTACCAATTCACAGCAGTGTGAGCAAACGGTAATGACGCAGTTTCAGCAAGAAGATTAACCGCCGTTAAATCGTCAATAAACGCGCTAAAATGGCGCGTTTTTTAATGGATTTTCACTACCGATTGCGTACATAATCGCCAGCGTCTTAACCAAATGTGCGATACATAATAACAACGCAGCGGGCCGAAAAGGTCGGCTAACCTTTATGGCATTGATTTAACAGGCATCATGATTACGCGTCGACGCTTTATTTTCGGCACAGGAGCGCTTGCGCTCTCACTGGCTACCAGCAAACTGTTTGCCCGCGATGATATTATTCCCCTCTGGCCGGACGAACCGCCCGGCGGCGGCGGTCCGTCTGGCACCCTGCATGTTGATGCATGGGGTTCATGGTCCAATATTGTCAGCCCGGCGATTCAACGTTTCAGGCCAGAAAATCCCAACGGCGAAGCGGTATTAATCGCGGCCGGTGGCGGTTATCGCTGGATTGGCATGGGCCGCGAAGCCTGGCCCGTCGCGCACTGGTTAAATGCCAATGGTTATACCGCCTACGTGCTGAGCTATCGTTTGCCGCGCGAGAAATGGCAGGCGGGCAATCTTGCGCCCTTGCAGGATGCACAGCGTGCCCTGCGCCTGATACGATCATTTGAACGTAAAGTGCATGTCTTAGGCTTTTCAGCCGGTGGACATTTACTGGGCATGGCGGCGGCGCGCCCGGAGTTTCAGTCATACACGCCCGTTGACAGGCTGGATCAGGAAGTGCCAAAAGCCGACAGCGTAGGGCTGATTTATCCGGTGATTACGCTGGAAGCGCCGTATCAACATACCAATACTCACCTGATGATGGTGGGCAACGACGCCAGCCCGCAGGAAGAAGCCAGTTGGTCCGTACAAAACTACGTGACGAATCTGTATCCGCCCACATTTCTGGCTCAGGCCGGCGACGATCACACCTCAAAACCCTTTAATACCCAGTTAATGCGTGACACCTGCCGTCGCAATCGTGTGCCAGTACAGCTGATCCAGCTTTCCAGCGGTGGACATGGTTTTGGACTGGGTAAAGCCGGCACGCCTGCCGCCCTGTGGGATCAGGCTTACGTGAAATGGCTGGAAAACCTGGGTCAGGGCACGTCACCCGTCAGGCACGCTGCCACCTCCGCCCTTTAGCCATTTTCTCTGCGGACTGACGTAAAAAAAGCCGGCATTCGCCGGCCTCGCGACAGTAGCGATTCTCAGGATTGAAGCGATACAGGTTAAAGCACGTGTGCAGGCAGGGGCCGCCTGTTAAAACTGATAAGTCAGGCCCATACCGATACTGTTTTTTGTCGTAATGCCGGTTGCACGGGTAAAGTCATTTTCTTTCAGCAAGTTAATGCGGTAATCCACATAGGTCAGCATGTTCTTGTTGAAATAGTAGTAGGTGCCCACCGCAATATATTTCTGCATAGTCTGACTACCACCGGCAAAATTCCCCGCGCCCTGCAGGTTTTCGCCACGCTGTGTCACAAACCCAACAGAGGGACGCAAGCCGTTCAGGAACTGGTATTGCGCAATCGCCTCAAAGTTATGGGTTTTATCGGCGACCTGTGCCAGCTGTCCATAAGGCGTCACATCGTTGGCTTCACCGTACATGGCGGCCAGATAGATTTGGTTGGCATCATATTTCGCCGCCGTTACCCAGGCGGTCGCCTCGTCTCCCTGGCCGTCAGCTTGCTGAGTCAGGGTACGTTTTGCTTTCATGCCCGCGGCGGCAATGCTCAGGCCATCGGTGATGCTGTAGGTCAGACCGGCACCGTAGCCATCCCCGTTCGCCAGTTTGGCGGTTGAACGATCATTTTTCCCTTGGTACTGCAGGGTTAACTTTAATCCGCCCCAGTCCGGGGAGTGCCAGGTCGCAAGACCGGTCGAGCGTTTTGACAGGAAGTTATCGTTGGTGGTCATGGTGCCAGAACCGTAGATTGGCGCCATGTCTGTGTAGGCAGAGGCAATATACAGTGCGCCAAAGCTGCGACCATAATCGAATGATCCGAAGTCATCCAGCTTCAGACCGGCAAACCCCAACCGCGTGGCATTACCTGTTTGGGCGTCGGTGGTGCCTTCACTGTGATTCAACTGGAAATTATATTCCCATTGACCATAGCCGGTAAGCTTATCGTTAATTTGCGTCTGACCTTTAAAGCCCAGACGTGCATAAGAGTTGTCACCATCTTCCGCGATATTATCGGAAAACACATGGCGTGCATCGACTTTACCGTAGAGGTCGAGTTTATTACCGTCTTTATTATAAATTTCGGCGGAGCATGCAGAAAATGAAACCAGAAAACATATTGCATACGGCGCGACTGTTTTTATTTTGTTGTGCATATCATCTACCCTTATCTAGTCATTGAAGCGTGAGGATGTGACCGCGCAGGGCGGCATTTATTTCAACGTCACATTCGTTTTGTCGAATAGCGAAACAATAAAATCAATTATCTGGCCATAAATAACATGGCCATTTTTTATAATGGTTTTCCCTGGTGCCAGCCCGTCAGGCAGGTAATGCCCTGATGGTTTTTTATTAAAATACTTTTTATTAAAATGCTAAGTCGGGTATATCGCTTAACACCGTTTGCGCGCCCGCGTCGATATATTTGCGGGCCAGTGCCGGGTCATTAATGGTGGCAATCGCGAACTCAATCCCTGAATGGGACAGGCGCTGCAGGTCATCGTCCGTGGCGAAGTCGCCCAGGAAATGCAGGATCTGGCAATCTGTTCTGGCGAGCAGCGCTGCAGGATCTTTCGGCGGCACGCACACCGCCAGTCCACGTGGGACGTCCGGCATAATCTTTGCGGCAACCTGTAACGAGAGTTCAGAGAAGCTGCTAATAAATAACTTCTTCTCGCCTGCGGGCCACAGCGACTTCAACTGGGTAATCGCAATCTCCGCCGTTTCAATTTCCTGTCCTGAGGTCGGCTTAATTTCCAGCTGCAGCCCGATGCCTTTATCCAGCACAAAGCCCACTGTTTCAGCCAGCGTGGGCACTTTGACGCCTTTAAAGATGTGACCGTAACGCACGCCAGCATCCAGCGAGCGGATCTCATCCAGCGTTAAGTTCGCCACATAACCTTTACCATTGGTGGTCCGGTCGACAGCATCATCATGAATAATGACCGGGTGCATATCTTTGGTCAGTTTGACATCCACCTCTATCCACGTTGCCCCGTGTTCAACGGCCGCCTGAAACGAAGGCAGCGTGTTTTCTGGCGCTAACAGGGGCGCGCCACGGTGGGCAATCAGGTGCGAGTTCACCACGCGCACAGGATGTTTTTTCTTCGACATTCTTCGCTTTACCTTCTGTTATGGGTGTATCGCCGATCTACTTGAGTAAGACCTGATTAGAAAATTCTGTTCTGACTTCATCACCCAGCGGCTTAGGCATGAACTGGGTACCATGAATGCGCTCTTTGCTGTTGATTAGCCCAGCATCGCGATTCACTTCTTTATTTTGCGGCGTGATGCCATACACCTGCTGAAACAGCCGTTGGGTGGTGGGCAGCGTCAGCCAGTGTATAAACAGCAAGGCTGCGGCTTTGTGTTGTGCGTTTTTAGGAATGGCCACCATATTTCCGCCGCCGGGCATGCCGAAGTCAGGAATATAAAGTTTGATGGTTTTAGGGACTTCACCATGGTTTTCTAAGCCCACCAGATAATCTTCCCAGGCCGGCACCAGCAGAAACTCGCCGCTGACCAGTCGGGTAACGCTGTCGGCGTTAGACGCGGTAATGATGTAATTGGGACGCTGCTGTTTGAACCAGTTCCAGGCGGGCTGGAGCGCCGTCAGGCTTTTTACATCGGCATCGCCTTTGGTAAAATCAAAACCCGGCACCAGCGTGCGAGTGACTGACTCAATAAACGCCGGACCCGACCCACCGTTTTCGACGTTAAAACCAAATTCCTGTGGATGACTTTGCAGGAAGGCCGTTATCTGCGGCAGGGTTCTGGGCAGCTCGCTTTCTTTCATGCGACGGGAATCATAAGCCAGGCCCGTCTGGTTGCCCCAAAACGCCACGCCATAGCCTTTGCTGTCGGTTCCCTCAATCGAATAATTTAGGGTTTTACCTTCAGGAAGTAATGTATTAATCGGACCAAAAAATGTCTGCTGTGGTGATACCGTACCGAAGGCGCCACCGCCAATGGAAAACAGATCGATATCGCCCGCTTCACGTCCACGGTCAGCCATGAGTTTATTAATATTGCCCTGCAATGGGCCTTCAGAGAGCGTGACCTTAATTCCATACTGTTTTTCAAACAGGCTGACCTGTTCTTTTAAACGATCCTGGTAATACCAGTGATACCAGGTTAATGTCCCTTCTTTCTTAGCCTGCTCGACAATCTGTTGCCAGTTCATCGTGGTCAGATCCTGAGCCTGGCTACAGAAAGCCCCGGCCAGCAATAACATTGCGGCAAATAGTCTGAACATAATAGTCCCCAATAACGAGTGATAATGGCTGTCAGCCTTTTCCTGCAAAGGAGGCAACAGGGTTTTTAGTCAGTAATTTTTCTGCTATCAACATTAAAATGACATTTGGCACAACCAGCATTAAAGAAATAACCGCCGCATTGGGTCGGATAAAGTTGTAACCCAGATAGGAATACAGAATGGTCGGCACGGTAATAAAATCGGGTGAGCCGACAATAAAACTTATCGCGAATTCTTCTATTGATAACGTAAAGACAATAATTAATGCGGCAAATATTCCGGGCCGGATGGTGGGCAAACAAGCCACAATAAAACGATTAATTACAGAGGCACCCATATCGCGTGCCGCATCAAGCGTGTCCTGGCGTATTTGAGAGAAAGAGATAGTCAGGATTCGCACGGCGTAGGGCATTAATATAATGGTATGTCCCAGCAAAATGCCGCCAAATCGGGTGTGGATGCCCGCGACGTTCAACAGCATGGAAAAAAACAGCGCGACGACAAACCCTGGTACGATCAGCGGCAGTAAAATTGCATTCTGTAACAGGTGCTTGCCGGAGAATGACATTCTGCCGAACGCCCACGCCGCAGGCAGGGCCAGCACCAGGGTGCAGATGGACACGGTTGCCGCCAGTAGATAGCTGTTCCTGAGTGCCTGAGGTAGCGCGGTCGTGGTCCATACCTCGACCCAACGGCCCAGCGAGAGAACGGGCGGCAGGGCATCTGGCCATGCCCAGGGATGGGTTTTGTCGACGAGTGACCACAGTACGGTCAACATAAAGGGAATAACCAGCCACAGCATAAACAGGGCGGTGATCAGGATCATCATGATGACCCGCAGCGGGGACAAGGTCTCTCTGGCTTGCATTATTTGTTTTCTCCGGCTTGTTGTAGCCATTTCGCCAGACCGGCAAGCACGACCGCACCGACAAAAGCCGCCAGCATTAAAATAACCGCGACAACCGCCGCAAGATTCCAGCCCTGGGCGCTGATTTCGGGGAAACGCAGCATGTATTGCGACAGGGAAAAGACGCTGGTCGGCCCTGCAACTACCTGAAATGAAAAGTCACCTAATGCGCCGATGAAAATCAGCACCAGCGACACCTGAACGGATTTAATGGATAAAGGCAGAATGATCTGTAACAGCCGGGCAGCGTTGCCGGCACCCAAATCTCGCGCGGCATCAAAGAGTTCATCACCAATGGCGCGCAGGCTGCCGGTAATAATCAGCAAGGCATAGGGAAGCTGTTTCCAGACCTGCAAAATAATCACGCCAATTCCCCAGCGGTCATTCTGCATCCTGATGGGGTGAGAGATGATCCCCAGTTTAAGTAACCCCAGGTTAATAAAGCCCTGCCAGGAGATCAGATTGATGAACAGTAGCGCGGCGACCAGTCCGTGCACCATCAGCGGGGCTTTCAGCAAGCCGCCCATCAGCATTGAGCCGGGAAAGGGCTTTCTCAGCCACAGCGCCAACGGGAGCGCCAGCGCGACGGACAGAACGGCACTGATGACGCCAATCTTGAGTGAATAGCCTGTCGCGCGCCACAGCTGACTGTCGTTCAGGATGGTTTGCCAGTACTGAAGCGTGAAGTGGGCCGGAGCGCCAAAATTAAACAGGCCAACGGACTGCGCCAACGCCATGATGACAATCAGCACCAGCGTGAGCACCACCGGCGCGACGGCAGGCAGAACCAACAGCCAACACAGCCTGTTCCGGTTGCGTGTTTTCATGAACAGCTTTCCTGTAAAAAACGGATTCTGTCAGGCGCAATGGAGAAGTTAACCCGGTCACCTTCCTGTATGTGGTTTTTGCCGACCAACTGGATACACCACTGATATTCCGTTTCTTCATGCCCAATCGGATGGACCTGGAGTTCAGAAATATTGCCAAGAAAACTCACTGCACCGATCTCGAAAGCGCGGGTGTTTTTCCCCGTGCTGTGTTCGCTCAGCAGGGCATCCTCAGGACGCCAGAAGGTATAGACAGAGTCTGAGACGGGCGGCTGGTGACTGTGTATTTCCATTTCGCCCATGACACACGCAATACGATAAATACCCGTGCTGCTGTCCCCGTCCAGTACGCGGGCTTTCATGAAGTTAGCCTGACCGACAAACCCCGCGACAAAGCGGTTCACCGGCGAATAATAGATATCGTCAGGGGTGCCGGTTTGCTCAATCTTTCCTGCATTCATGACCACCACGACGTCAGACATCGACAGGGCTTCGGCACGATCGTGCGTGACATAGATAGCGGTAAAGCCATGTGAACGCTGTAGCTGTCGGATCTCCAACCGAACGCTGTCGCGTAATTTGGCATCCAGGTTCGACAGTGGCTCATCAAACAGAACGATTTCCGGTCGCACGGCCAGCGCTCTGGCCAGCGCAACGCGCTGCTGCTGACCGCCGGATAGCTGGGCAGGCAACTTAGGCAAATGCGCATTGAGCGATACCTGAGAGGCGGTTTGCGCCACGCGCTGCTGGATGTCCGTTTTTGCCATCTTCATCTGCTTCAGGCCAAAACCGATGTTTTCAGCAACGGAAAGGTGAGGGAAAAGCGCATAGGACTGAAAGCACATCGCCGTGTCGCGATGTTCAGGCTTAACATGATGCATGTCCTGTTGATGGATCAGCACTTCGCCACTATCAAGACTGTGAAAGCCGGCAATAACTTTAAGCAGCGTGGTTTTGCCACATCCAGATGGGCCAAGCAGGGAGACAAACTGCCCTTTTTTGGCCTGAAGTGAAATGCCGTTCAGTGCGACAAAATCGTCGAACGTCAGCATGGCATTATGGATCTCGAGTGTGTTCACGTATGGCTGCCCCGTCTTAGTCTGCATGTGTGCCTTGCAATTAATGCGATGTGCATAATAATTGTCGGATGTTAATTTAAGCAATTTCAGGCAGGTTAAGAATTCGTTAAGTTTTTAAAACCCATATTTAACATTAAGATAGGTTAATTCTTTGAGTTCTTACATTTAACGTGCTAACTATTTTAATGCGTAGTGGATAATATTGAGCGCAGAGGCAGTGAGGTGTGGCTGAGCGGCAAAATTAAAAAAAGAGGGCAGGACAGCGCCGAAACGCTGTCCTGAACGTGCAGTGATGAGATAAGCCGTGGGCAGTCTGTTTTTCAGGCGGGGGTAAAGCGGGGATGGGGGATAAACTGGGCAGAAAGGCGGTTCATTTCTGCGGTTCCGACACTGACATGCGTCATGCTTTTTTCCTGTGTACCGGCAAGGTGCGCTTCCAGGCCTGCCGCTTTACAGAGCGCATAACCCGCAGAAACGTCCCACATGCTGCTAAAACATTCCTGATAACCGTCCACATAACCGAGCACGCTAAAGGTTAAACCGACCGTGGCGCAACGATAGCGCACCACATTCCAGCCATCATCCCGGTAGGCTTTCTCAATGCAGAGCTGGTGGGTAAAATCCCATGAAGGACTGTCGCCAATGGCGACGGTTTTAAGCGCCTCAGCGATCACGGGCCGTTCAAAAGGCTCGCCATTCAGATAAACGCCCGCCTCTTTACCGCCGCTCACCATGATATTTAATGCTGGATGGATGATGACGCCGATTAGCGGCTCGCCGTTATGCACATAACCAATAGAAATGCCCCACAATGACGAGCCGCGTAAAAAATTGCTCGTACCGTCAATGGGATCGACTGACCAATAGCTGGCGCTGAGTTCGCCTCCCTGTTCTTCACCGATAACACGATCCTGGGGGAAATGCTGTTCCAGACGCTGGCGTATACGATTTTCCACTTCCCGGTCTGCCTCACTGAAGACATCCTGTGGCCTTTTTTCGCAGATCGCTAATTCACTCAGCTGCCTGAAATAATCCAGGGCCAGTAGTGCAGCTTCTTGTGCGATGCGTTCAGCAACTTTTAAGCGCGTATCCATTGTTTACCTGATGCAAAGAGAAAGAAGAAGGGGATGTGCGACCCATCCGTTTATGTAGCATGAGCATAAATACGCCACATAAGGCATCGCCTTTAATATAATGCTTACTGCATGATATTAGAGTGTCTCTCTGTTATGTTTCACTATTATGACGATTTTATGATTGAGGCATGTCAGTCAGAATCAGCCGCTATTCAGCACATTTTATTAAAACGTAAAGGCCATTCCCTTTACTATTCGTGATGTATAAAAGCATGCTAGGGTGTTAACAGAACCCATTATTAAATACGGTGAGGACAATGCTGTGGTTCATGGAAATTCAGGTCATCATGAAGTAGAACTTAATCGCAGTGAAAAACTTATTCTTGAACTTGTCCGCCGTAACGATGGGATTTCTCGCTCCTCTCTGGTTTCACAAACGATTCTGAATCAGTCTTCTGTGCACCGCATTGTTGATACGCTGACCGAAAATGGCTTTCTCAGCCTGGGGGAATCGCCGTCCCAGGGAAGAGGCAAGCCCAGCCCGTCATTATCGCTTAATGCGGACGCACGTTACGGCTATGGTATTTCAATTAATTCGGACAGCGTTGCCGCCAGCCTGATTAATTTTCGTGGCGGTATCACTGAATACAGTGTGCTGGATACGCATCCCCGCGATCCTGCCCGTACCTTACTGGATATCAAACACCACTATCTGGATACCTTAAAGCAACAGGGTATTTCGCCAGAAAAAGTGTGCGGTGTGGGATACAGCATGGCGGGCTTTCTTTATGACTCGCGTAAATATTTTAATCCGCCTGAACCATTAAAAAGCTGGATGGGCATCGATCTGCGTCGTGAAATTACGGGGTTATTTGACCGCCCGGTATGGATTGAAAATAACGCCACCACGGCGGCACACGCTGAGGCTTTTTTAGGTGCCGGGCTGAAATACGATACGTTTGGCTACCTCTCTTTTAATTACGGTTTTGGCGGCGGCATCGTGATCAACGGTAAACCGTTTCAGGGGGCTTTTGGTAATGCGGGGGAGATCAGCCGTATTTTTACGCCGGAAGAGGGCAAGCTGCGTCCTGCATTGGGGATCTTGATCGATCGACTACGCAGCGGCGGCATTGAAATTAAAGATATTCGCGATCTCAATCATCAATTCGATCCGGCATGGCCGATCGCTCAGCAGTGGGTGGAAGAGGTGACTCCGAATCTGCATCGGGCGATGGATGCGCTAAACGCGGTGATCGATCCCGGTGCCATTATATTAGGCGGA
The DNA here is from genome assembly GCF_024520835.1 of Pantoea sp. Fr+CA_20. Lineage (NCBI taxonomy): Bacteria > Pseudomonadati > Pseudomonadota > Gammaproteobacteria > Enterobacterales > Erwiniaceae > Pantoea > Pantoea sp. Fr+CA_20. The sequence continues at coordinate 38,957 of NZ_JALNPN010000019.1, read as the reverse complement.
GAGATCCCCCGTAAGCTGGGCGAGATGTTTTTAGCCATGCCACGGGTGAGTTCGGGTACACGCTGGGACATTTCTGCGGAATATCCGGATATCCTGCTGAGCGAGATCGAAGGGGACAGTTCGGCGCTGGGTGCCGCGTTAACGCCGCTGCGGGAAAACTATTTTAATTGAATTAACGTAAATTTAGACTGGCTTACCTATTCTCAAAGAGATCAGCCCACTTTAAATTGACGCCGGACGAATAAAATCCAGTTTGATGGGTAATGAGTCATTGTTTTTAATTTTATCTTTAATTAAATTGTATTGAGCACGATTTTCTAATACGACTCCACATGTCAGACCTTGGCTGATCATAATTTATCCGGCTCCAACTGTGGCTGTGAATGTTGTTTAGTGTAAGTCTGCCTTTAATGCATAACTTATTGATTTATTTGATATTGATAATTATTTTTTATTGAAAATTAAGGCGGGATGATTTAAATGAAACGGACGCTTGATATCGAAATTGTTCAAACCTCATGGCCTTCAAATCCACCTATTCCAGTTTTCCCACCAACCTTTCATTCTGGAACAACAACACAAGACATAAATATACTAGCCCTGTTACTTGAAATTGGCTATTTAACCACACCAACATCAGCCACTGGCGTTTCATTAAGTGAGTTCTGGGCCTGGGTCAGATACCTTTCGGCAATTACACAAGACCAGGACATAAGAATTACCAGTAGTTTTTCCAGCCTGGATGCCCATCAAAAAACGATACTCAGCGATGATTTTGGTATGGGTGTTCCCATGCTATGGCTGAAAAAAGCACTCTCGTTTCAAAAAACAGTCGATGGGAACTACTTTATTCAGAAGGTTGCGGCCTCAATCAACGCCAAAGGCGTTAAAACAGGAAAGCGTGGGCCAAATAAGACGCCCGATTTTGTTTCTGTAGACAATAATGGAGTCTGGCATGTTGTTGAGTGTAAAGGCACCCAATCTGGATTGAAATATCTGAATAATCAACTGGGTATTAATGGTCAAAATAATACCGGTGGGGTTATACAAAAAAAATCAATCACTTTCCCGCCCGGCTATACCGGTCAACGTCTGGCATGTGGATTGAGCATCGGGCTTGAAGGGAAAAGCTCTAGCCTGCTCAAAATAGTAGATCCTGAACCTGAAGAACCTTTTGCTATTGAAAAGAAGGATATCGTTTATGCTCAGGATGCCATGATTCGCGGCACGGTATCTAAGCTATTACGATTGTCTGGCCTTGAAGTTACGGCGGAAAGAATTGCTGCCCCTTTAGGCATAACGCCCGATGTAACACCCTTTAAATCCAGAACAGCTGACGTTAAAAGACAAGAGCTGGTAAGCGATCGTGAGCGAAGCTCAATAAGAGAGTTGAAGGATTTTGCGGCAGCCTTTCGAACTAACAATAATCACTTTAGTTACCGGGTGCAGGAATTTGTATTACCGCGTGAAATCCTGGTTGAGGGTAGGTGGATCTCAAAAGTGACAGTACAACAAAGGCTAAACCTGGAGTTTATCGACATGCTAACGGGCACTTCTTTCAACGAAGAGCCTATTCATGAAAGGATAAAAGAGCTGAACTCTTTAATGACTGGGGATGACGTTCGTCAGGACGATTTCTCAGCGGCAATCAATTATGGCGGGATTCTTGAGTCGGAGATGATTCTAAATACCAAATAGTTCAGGCACCTGAAGCACAAAACAGTATAAAGCGGCTTTTCATAAAAGCCGCTTTCTTGAAGCCTGTATTCAAAGTCGTATTAACGCATCGTCACAAACTCTTCCGCTGCGGTCGGGTGAATCGCCACGGTATTATCGAAGTCTTTTTTGGTTGCGCCCATTTTCAACGCCACCGCAAAGCCCTGCAGCATCTCGTCCATTCCACCACCAATGCCGTGAATACCGACAATCTTCTCCTCTGGGCCGACGCAGACTAATTTCATGCGGCACGGCTGGCGATGTTGGGTGACTGCGGTGTACATCGCGGTAAAGGACGACTTGTAGACTTTAACCTGATCATCACCGTACTGTTCGCGCGCCTGCGGTTCCGTCAGGCCCACGGTGCCGATCGGCGGATGGCTGAACACCACGGTAGGAATGTTAGTGTAATCCAGATGCTCATCCGGTTTGTTATTAAACAAACGCTCAGACAGGCGACGACCTGCTGCCACGGCCACCGGGGTCAGCTCAACGGCACCGGTGTTATCGCCTACGGCATAAACGCCTGACACATTGGTGTTCTGGAATTTATCGACCTTGATATAGCCTTTCTCATCCAGCGCAACGCCTGCCGCCTGGATATTCAGGCTGTCGGTTTCCGGTACACGACCAATGGCCCAAACCAGGCAATCGACGGTGTAGTCGCTGCCATCTTCCAGCTGTAACGTCAGACTGCCGTCGGCATTTTTTACCACCGCTTTTGGCGTCGCCTGAGTGTGCAGCGTCGGGCCTTCCGCGTTCATGACTTCAACCAGCGTCTCGGTGATCAGCGGATCAAAGCTGCGCAGCGGGGCATGTTTACGGACGAATAAATGGGTTTCGGAGCCGAGTGCGTTCACCACGCCCGCCAGTTCGACGGCGATATAACCGGCGCCAATCACCGCGGTGCGTTTTGGCAGCGCGTCCAGTTCAAAGAAGCCGTCTGAATCAATTCCGTATTCCGCACCGGGGACAGAGGGATGGCCTGGACGTCCACCGGTGGCGATCAAAATATGGTCGGCCGTAATGGTTTCGCCATTGACTTCAACGGTATGCGCATCAATAAAACGGGCAAAGCCGTGGATGACATCGACCTTATTTTTCCCCAGCACATTGTCGTATGATTGGTGAATACGGTCGATATAGGCGCTACGGTTTTTGACCAGCGTGCCCCAGTCGAAGCGGTTTACCGTGGTGTCAAAACCATAATCGGGGCCGTAAAGATGAATCGCCTCGGCGATTTGCGCGGCATGCCACATGACTTTTTTCGGCACACAGCCCACGTTGACGCAGGTTCCGCCCAGTGCTTTGGCTTCTATCAGGGCACATTTCTGGCCATAGCTTGCTGCACGGTTAATCGAGGCAATACCGCCGCTGCCGCCGCCGATGGCGAGATAGTCATAATGTCGGGTCATTGAAGTATCATCCGGTTACATGGAAATTGACATAGAGTGTAACGCCGCAGGGCAGGGTGTCGCAAAAATTGCGCCTATGATTGTAACAGGCCATTGTTTTCCACTACTTACAGAGAAGCATAGCATGCACCTGACTTTTCTTGGCACGGGCGGTGGCGCGCCGAGCTTGCAGCGTAACGTCACTGCCATTGCCTTTACCCGTGCAAACAGTGGCGACACCTGGCTGTTTGACTGCGGTGAAGGGACACAGCTTCAGTTTATGCGCTCCGATCTTAAACCCGGCAAGCTCGATAAAATCTTTATTACGCATCTGCACGGTGACCATATTTTTGGTCTGCCCGGCCTGCTTACCAGCCGTTCAATGGCGGGACTTACCACGCCGATGACGGTTTATGGCCCCAAAGGCCTGAAAGCCTTTGTCGATAACGCTCTGTCTCTTTCCAGCTCGTACACCGACTATCCGCTGGAGGTGATTGAGATCGAGGCGGGCGAGGTGCTGGATGATGGCGAGTTTCGTGTTACGGCCTGGCCGATGAATCACACCATTGCCTGCTTTGGCTATCGTATTGAGCAGCGAGACAAGCCCGGCTTTCTGGATGCCGCACGTCTGAAGGCAGAAGGTGTGCCGCGTGGCCCGTGGTATCAACAGCTAAAGCTGGGGGACAGTATCACGCTGGAGGATGGTCGCACGGTTCATGGTGCTGAGTATTTGGGGCCGCCCACCAAAGGCAAAACGCTGGCGATTTTTGGCGATACCGCACCTACCGAGGTGGCGTTACAGCTGGCCGCGAATGTGGATGTGATGGTACACGAAACCACGCTGGAGGATGCACTGGCTGAAAAAGCCAACGGACGCGGTCACTCAACCACCGTGCAGGCCGCAAAAGTGGCAAAGCAGGCCGGTGCAAAACGGATGATCGCCACCCATTTCAGTTCGCGCTATCTTGCCAGAGATATGGCCCGTTTACTGGCCGAGTGCCAGGCCATCTTCCCTGAAACGGAGATGGCCCAGGACCTGGCGGTATTCAGGCTGTGATGGTCAGTGCGCCAGTGCCGGATAGGTAAAAAACAGCAGGTGGACCATATTGAGCGCAAAATGGCACGCCGTTGCCAGCCATAAGCGACCGCTCCAGTGCCAGACCAGGCCATAAATCAGCCCGGCCAGCCCGGCAAAGACCATCAGCAGCACGCCGCCGGGCGCATGCGCCAGGCCAAACAGCAAGGCGGTGACCAGCAGGGCAACTGTGCTGCCCCATTTCTGGCGCAGGCGCTGCTGCAGGTAGCCGCGGAAAAATGCTTCTTCAGCCAGCGACACAAAAAACAGGTTTGCCAGGGCAAAGGCCCCCAGCCAGTCAGGAACGTGTCGCTCAAACGCCAGGCCACCCAGCCATACCGCGCTGACTAACAGCAGTGGAATCGCCGCTACGGGCAGCAGCCATAACACCGGCGTGCGCGGTGGGTGCGCCTCGGCTTTAAACAGCGTTGGCATACAGGCCAGCAGCAAGAAAGGAATCAGGGCTTTATCGAAATTAAATGAAAAAGAGAAGGGCAGGCTGTGCGCGCCAGCCCGAACGGCATCAATCTGGCGTGGGTTGTTGAAGCCAGGAATAAGATGCAGCATTAGCGCGAGGGCAATCAACACCAGAAGCGCCTCGCTGATGCTCTGCCACACTTGGCTCCGACGGTCGTAAATACGAAACGCGACCAGTGCGGCAACAGCAGCAAAAACGAGGGTAACAGGCCAGTCGAGAACGTTCTGGTAAACCCCCAGCGCCGTTGCCAGTGCCAGTAATAACAGCGAGAGGCGTTTCGCCGGTTGCAGGGCAGCCAGTGCACCTGCCAGGATGATCCACATAAAAATGACCTGAGGTATAACGCCTCCGCACCAGACGCGGTGGCGCTAATCTGAGAAGGGCGTTATTCCGGTACGATCTGGTTTACGCTGAAATGGCCTGTACCGGTTGGCACCAGTTTCTGGTGTAACCACGGCAGCAATGTATTCATCTGATCGGCCAGTTTCCACGGTGGATTGATCACAATCATCCCGGAAGCCGTCATACCGCGCTGATCGCTGTCAGGACGCACGGCCAGCTCAATTTGCAGGATATTACGAATGTTGGTTGCCTGCAGATCGCGCAGCATATGTTTGATTTGCTGACGCATAACCACCGGATACCACAGGGCAAAAACGCCCGTGCCAAAGCGCTTGTGGCCTTCCTGAATGCCTTTGACGACCGCCTGATAATCGCTCTTCATTTCGTACGGGGGATCGATCAGTACCAGACCACGACGAGACAACGGCGGCAGCTTTGACTTTAACTGCTGATAACCATCGGCCTTTTCAACGCGCGCGCGGCTGTCTTTACTGAATTCGGTTCGCAGCAGGGGGTAATCACTGGAGTGCAGTTCGGTAAGCTGAAGCTTATCCTCTGGACGCAGCAAATGACGGGCGATCAGCGGCGAGCCCGGATAGTAACGCAGCGTACCGCTCCGGTTCAGGGCATGAATGGCATCAAAATAAGGTTGCAGCAATGCGGGCGCATCCGGCTGCTGCCAGACGCGGCCAATGCCTTCCAGATATTCGCCGGTACGCTCTGCATGCTCGCCGCTCAGTTGATAACGGCCTGCACCGGCATGGGTATCAAGATAGAGAAAGGGTTTTTCTTTCTCTTTCAGGGCGGTGATGATGAGGCTTTGTACGGTGTGCTTAAGCACATCGGCATGGTTGCCGGCGTGAAAACTGTGGCGATAACTCAGCATAAAAAAGGGGATGTCCGCGGTTGAAGCTAAAAATGATAACGTTGGCCCGATTATAACGACAGACAGGAATAATTGCTGGCATTTCGCGCGCAGCCGTGGGCCGGGCGTCCTGCCTGCGCTGTTCAGTCCGCTTTACACGCTAATCAGGATGCTGACACAGGCTGTTAACATCTGTTAACCATGCCGCGACAGGAAAGTGATAGCCTGCGTTGTCCTCAGCTATGCTTGATCTCATCGTCTGTAGGATCATAATCCGCGCCATTGTTTACATCACGACAAGTCGCGCCATTGATTTTCGCGGTATCCGACCGCATGTTAATTGAATTGCGTTGCGCGACTCATCGCGCCCCACACATTGTTAAAGGACTGCGCTATGACCAATCCGTTACTCACCTCGTTCACACTTCCCCCGTTTTCAGCGATTAAGCCTGAACATGTGGTGCCCGCCGTGACCGACGTTTTGAATGAATGCCGTGCAATGGTGGAAAAAGTAGTGGCGCAAGGCGCACCTTACACCTGGGACAATCTGGTACAGCCGCTGGCGGAGACCGACGATCGCCTGAGCCGGATTTTTTCGCCGGTCAGCCATCTGAACTCGGTCAAAAACAGCCCGGAACTGCGCGAAGCCTATGAACAAACGTTGCCGCTGCTTTCTGAATACAGCACCTGGGTTGGCCAGCACGAAGGTCTTTATCAGGCCTACCGCAATCTGAAAGAAGGCAGTCACTATGCTTCGCTGGATCAGGCAAAGCAGAAAGCCGTCGATAACGCCCTGCGTGATTTTGAGCTTTCCGGTATTGGTCTGGAAAAAGACAAGCAGAAACGCTACGGCGAAATTGCGGCCCGCCTTTCCGAGCTGGGTTCGGCCTACAGTAACAACGTGCTTGATGCCACAATGGGCTGGAGTAAGCTGATTACGGACGAAAGCGAGCTGGCCGGCATGCCGGAAAGCGCGCTGGCCGCAGCCAAAGCCCAGGCGGAAGCCAAAGGGCAGGAAGGCTGGTTGCTGACGCTGGATATCCCGAGCTATCTGCCGGTGATGACCTACTGCGATAATGCCGCTCTGCGTGAAGAGATGTACCGCGCCTATTCGACCCGCGCCTCCGATCAAGGCCCTAACGCGGGTAAATGGGATAATGGTCCGATTATGGCGGAAGAGCTGGCGCTGCGACACGAGCTGGCGCAACTGCTGGGCTTCGACTCCTTCGCGGATAAATCCCTGGCCACCAAGATGGCACAGAGCCCGGCACAGGTGATCGATTTTCTGAACGATCTGGCCGACCGCGCCCGTCCACAGGGTGAGAAAGAGCTGGCTCAGCTGCGCGCTTTTGCGCAAAAAGCGTTTGGCGTAGAAACCATGAACCCATGGGATCTCAGCTACTACGGCGAAAAGCAGAAGCAGCATCTTTATACCATCAGCGATGAGCAGCTGCGCCCTTACTTCCCGGAATCTCGTGCAGTGTCCGGCCTGTTTGAAGTGGTGAAGCGCATTTACGGTATTACCGCCAAAGAGCGCACTGACGTCGATGTTTACCATCCGGATGTCCGCTTCTTTGATCTGTTCGATGAAAACGGCGAGCTGCGCGGCAGTTTCTACCTCGACCTCTATGCTCGCGAGCACAAACGCGGCGGTGCATGGATGGACGACTGCGTGGGGCAAATGCGTAAAGCGGACGGCAGCCTGCAAAAACCGGTGGCTTACCTCACCTGTAACTTCAATCGTCCGGTAAGTGGTAAGCCTGCGCTGTTTACGCATGACGAAGTGATCACGCTGTTCCATGAGTTCGGTCACGGCCTGCACCATATGCTGACGCGCATTGAAGCGGCAGGCGTTTCCGGCATCAACGGTGTGCCCTGGGATGCTGTTGAGCTGCCAAGCCAGTTCATGGAAAACTGGTGCTGGGAGCCAGAAGCGCTGGCGTTTATTTCGGGTCACTACGAAACCGGTGAGCCGCTGCCCAAAGCGCTACTGGATAAAATGCTGGCGGCGAAAAACTACCAGGCGGCGCTGTTTATTCTGCGTCAGCTGGAGTTCGGCCTGTTCGACTTCCGCCTGCATACCGAGTTCAACCCGGAAAAAGGTGCACAGATTCTGGAAACCCTGCGTGAGGTGAAAAGCAAAGTGGCCGTCGTGCCCAGCCCGGAATGGGGCCGCTTCCCTCATGCCTTCAGCCATATCTTTGCCGGAGGTTATGCGGCAGGCTATTACAGCTACCTGTGGGCCGACGTGCTGGCGGCGGATGCCTATTCGCGCTTTGAAGAAGAAGGGATTTTCAACCGGGAAACCGGGCAGTCCTTCCTCGACAACATTCTGACGCGCGGCGGTTCAGAAGAGCCAATGGAACTGTTTAAACGCTTCCGCGGTCGTGAACCACAGCTGGATGCCATGCTGGAACACTACGGTATTCAGGGATAAGCCGTACGTGAAAATCTGTTTGCTTGATGAGACAGGCGCCGGTGACGGCGCCTTAACTGTTTTAGCCGGGCGCTGGCAACTGACACACTGTGAAGACGCGACGCTGGCGCTGGTCAAAACCGCCACACATCTTGAACTGCGTAAACGGGATGAGCCCAAGCTGGGCGGTATCTTCGTGGATTTTGTCTCTGGCGCGATGGCGCACCGTCGCCGTTTTGGTGGCGGTCGTGGGGAAGCGGTAGCCAAAGCGGTCGGGATAAAAGGCGATTATCTGCCCGATGTCGTGGATGCCACCGCCGGATTAGGTCGGGATGCTTTTGTGCTGGCCGCGCTCGGTTGCCGGGTACGGATGCTGGAGCGTCATCCGGTGGTCGCCGCACTGCTGGATGATGGGCTGACGCGCGGTTATCAGGATGCAGAGATTGGCGACTGGCTGCGTGAGCGCCTGACGCTGATTCATGCCTCCAGCGTTCAGGCCTTAACCGATATCACCCCGCAGCCGGATGTGGTTTATCTCGACCCGATGTATCCCCATCGGCAAAAAAGCGCCATGGTGAAAAAAGAGATGCGGGTCTTTCAGTCGCTGGTTGGGGCGGATGAGGACGCTGATGCTCTGTTGGCACCGGCTCGCCGTCTGGCAAAGAAACGTATCGTGGTGAAACGCCCGGATTACGCGCCACCGCTGGCAGGGGTTGTTACGCAGTCTGCGGTGCTTACCAAAAGCCACCGCTTCGATATCTATCCGCCACTGGCTGAGTAGCGGATTTTGTGAAGCCGGTGGGCACGTCAGCCGCACCGGCTTAACGCAGGCGAATTATTCTTCCTCTTCGTCGCGCAGCGGCACAATCAGCATGTCGATATGCACCGTATTGATCAACTGGCGGGCAGACGACATCAGTTTGCTCCAGAAGTCCTGATGATGACCGCACACCACCATGTCCACATCGTATTTCTTAATCGCATCCACCAGCACCTGACCGAGATCGCCACTGCCGCTCAGGGTTTCGGTGATAGGATAGCCCGCGGCATCCGACAGGCTTTTAAGCGCCTGATGTGTCTCTTCAGAAATCCGCTTTTGCATATCGCCCAGGTTGACATCAATCAGGCCGGTGTAGAGATCAGAGTAATTTACATCGACATGAATCAACGAAATTTTTGCGTCATAAGGACGCGCGAGCGAGACAGCTTTATCGACTAACAACTGGCTTTCTGGCGAAAGATCGACTGCAATCAGGATATGTTTGTAAGCCATGATATAACTCCTTCCACGAGATTCAGAATGGCAGCGGTTTCCAGACGCGTCATAGCTGCGAAATCCATTGCGCGAACGGGCGATGCGCGCCACCGAAATGGTTAACGTACAGCACAGGCGATAATGTTGTTATACCTGAAAGTATAGTCATCTGTGTTAACAAATGCGTCTGAAGCCGTCTGGGTTGTGAATAAGATCAATGATGAACGATTTTTACTCGTATAAAACGAAAATCCTTGCTGGTAAAAAATTGAACATTGCTCCTAAACTGAAAAAGCAGCCTTCGTCACATTGCTGCATCTGTTCAGATATTTCAAAAATAAAACTACAAATCATTTAATGGGGTTGTTGGCTAATTCTGCAGGGACTGTTCAGCAGGGTGCGCGTTCAGCACTTTTCTGCAGTGCCGGTAAGGAGGGGTAGATGATCAGCACTATCGCGCTTTTTTGGGCTCTCTGTGTGGTATGTATTGTGAATATGGCGCGCTATTTCTCTTCGTTGCGTGCGCTGTTGGTGGTTTTGCGTGGCTGCGATCCGTTGCTGTATCAGTACGTTGACGGCGCAGGGTTTTTCACCGCCCATGGTCAGCCCGGCAAGCAGGTCAGGCTGGTGCGCTATATCTGGGCAAGACGCTATCTTGATCATCATGATGACGAATTTATTCGCCGGTGTGAGCGGGTGAGAGGCTTGTTTATGTTGGCCAGTTCGCTGTGCGGATTAGTGATGATCAGCCTGATTGCGCTAGCTATCTGGCATTAAAAAGGGCGACCGAAGTCGCCCTGATTTGCCGCTGTCTCAGATGAGCTTGAGCGCGATCCAGTAGAGCGAACCCGACAATAAAATACAGACCGGCAGCGTAAATACCCACGCCATGGCGATGTTTTTGATGGTTTTGCTCTGCAATCCACCGCCGTCTACCAGCATCGTACCGGCAACGGAAGAGGACAGGATGTGCGTGGTGGAGACCGGCATGCCGGTGTAGCTGGCAATGCCTATCGATACGGCGGCCGTTACCTGTGCGGACATGCCCTGCGCATAGGTCATGCCTTTCTTACCAATTTTCTCACCGATGGTGGTGGCAACACGACGCCAGCCAATCATGGTGCCGATGCCTAAAGCCAGCGCCACCGCCATGATAATCCATACCGGCGCGTACTCAACGGTGTTCAGTAGATCGCCTTTGAGCTTGCCAAGGAAGCGTTTATCGTCAGCGGAGGTTTCCGGCAGCTTCGCCGCTTTATCGGCGGTGTCGGAAATACACAGCAACAGGCGGCGCATCTGACTACGCTGATCGACGGACAGATCGCCATAGCTTTGCAGATTGTTCAGCAACACCTGAGCACGCTGCACGGCCTGCAGCGCACGCGCGCTGTCGCAATGAAACTCGGTTGACGTTGCCGGGGCGACTTCTTCTGGCGTGGGCAGTTTAGGCGGAGCCATCTGGATGATATGGGTCAATGACGCCTGATGCTGTTGGTAATATTGCTCAAGGTGGTTAACCGCATCGCGCGTGCGCGTGATGTCGTAACCCGATGAATTCATATTGACCACAAAGCCTGCTGGCGCAACGCCAATCAGAACCAGCATGATCAGGCCAATCCCCTTTTGCCCGTCGTTTGCACCGTGTGAATAGCTGACGCCAATGGCGGAGATAATCAGGGCGGTACGCGTCCAGAAAGGCGGCTTTTTCTTGCCATCAATTTTCTCCCGGTCTGCGGGCGTCATATGAATACGCGCACGCTTCTTGGTGTTACTCCAGTAACGGCGAAGAAGAAAGATTAAGCTGCCCGCAATCACCAGGCCGACGATGGGAGAAAGGATCAGAGACAGGAAGATATTCAGCACTTTAGGAATGTTAAGCGCATCGACGACCGAGGTGCCGTTCATTAATGCATTGGTCAGGCCGATGCCGATAATCGCGCCGATTAAGGTGTGGGAACTGGAAGCCGGAAGCCCCAAATACCAGGTGCCCAGGTTCCAGATAATCGCCGCCAGCAGCATGGAAAACACCATGGCGAGACCGTGAGCCGAGCCAACATTCAGCAGCAGATCGGTAGGCAGCATATGCACGATAGCGTAAGCCACGCTTAATCCGCCGAGCAATACACCAAAGAAGTTGAAAACCCCTGCCATCAAAACGGCAAGCTGAGCACGCATGGCACGGGTGTAGATGACCGTCGCAACCGCGTTGGCCGTATCATGAAAGCCGTTAATTGCTTCGTAAAACAATACAAACAGCAGAGCAAGTATCAGTAACAGGCCGGTGCTAAGATCTAGACCAGCAAACAGATGTAGCATAGACGTTACGCCATTTTGGAGGACATGAACGCGGCGCATTATCCGCGACAACATGCGGTCTGGGAAAGGAAAATATAGTCATGATTTGGACTAAAAATGTCAATTAACCCGGTTAACAGGTACAAAGTCTATATAAATTAACTAGTTACATTGTGACATATTTACGGCAAAATTTTGACACTGGCATCCACAGGAGCAGATCACTACAATCTGCCCCTCTCTTACCAGGTGGGCAATTGCAGTGGAACAGTTTGACGTTATCGTAATTGGGGCAGGCGCTGCCGGGCTTTTCTGTGCTGCGCAGGCAGGACAGCGTGGTCGCCGTGTATTACTGCTGGATAACGGCAAGAAGCCGGGCCGCAAGATTTTGATGTCCGGCGGCGGGCGCTGCAATTTCACCAATCTCTACACTGAACCCGCCGCCTATCTGTCGAATAATCCCCACTTTTGTAAGTCGGCCCTTGCGCGCTATACCCAATGGGATTTTATCGATCTGGTGAATCGTCACGGCATTGCCTGGCATGAGAAAACCCTGGGACAGCTGTTCTGCGATGATTCTGCCCAGCAGATGGTGGATTTATTAATGGCCGAGTGTGACAACGGTGGCGTCACCGTTCGCCTGCGCAGCGACATTCTGAGCGTATCCCGGGATGACGCGGGCTACCATCTGCAGCTCAACGGCAGCGCGGTGCAGGCAGAGAAGCTGGTGATTGCCAGCGGCGGGCTTTCCATGCCGGGCCTGGGCGCATCGCCGTTCGGCTATAAAATTGCTGAGCAGTTTGGGCTTAGTGTGTTGCCAACGCGCGCGGCGTTGGTGCCTTTTACCCTGCACAAACCGCTATTAGACCAACTGCAGACGCTGTCTGGCGTCGCGCTGGATACGACCATTGCGGCAAAGGACGGCACGCTATTTAAAGAGGCGATGCTGTTCACCCATCGCGGTCTGTCCGGCCCGGCAGTGTTGCAGATTTCCAGCTACTGGCAGCCCGGCGAGTTCCTCACGGTGGATCTCTCTCCGGCCACCCGTCTGGATGATTTTTTGACGATTCAGCGAGAGGCGCATCCGAATCTGAGCCTGAAAAACAGCCTGGCCAAAATTCTGCCTAAGCGCCTGGTCGAAGTCTTGCAGGAAATGAAAGTCGTGCCGGATGTCACGCTGAAGCAACTCAATAGCAAACAGCAGACAGAACTGGTGCAGACGCTGCACGGCTGGCAGGTGCAGCCTAACGGCACGGAAGGTTACCGCACCGCCGAAGTCACCCTCGGCGGCGTTGACACGACTCAGCTTTCATCCAAAACCATGGAAGCGCGCGACGTACCGGGGCTCTACTTCATCGGCGAGGTGGTCGATGTGACCGGCTGGCTGGGGGGGTACAATTTCCAGTGGGCCTGGAGTTCGGCCTGGGCTTGCGCCCAGGCTCTGTAACATCACCACAAACCGCGCGGCTCAGGCATAGCGCGACACGGCATAGTCCGCATGGGCAATCGCCGGCGGTTTGCCTGAAATCACATCACTCAACAGCTGGCCGGAGCCGCAGGCCATCGTCCAGCCCAGCGTGCCGTGCCCGGTATTCAGCCACAGGTTGGTGAAATGCGTCGGACCAACGATGGGCGTGCCGTCCGGCGTCATTGGACGTAATCCGGTCCAGAAGGTTGCCTGACTCACCTGTCCGCCCTGTGGAAAGAGATCGTTGACGACCATCTCCAGCGTTTGCCGCCGGGCGGGCAGCAGGGTTTTGCTGTATCCCACGATTTCCGCCATACCGCCCACGCGAATACGATTATCAAAACGCGTAATGGCAATTTTATAGGTTTCATCCAGCACCGTGGATACCGGCGCGCCGGACGCATCGACAATCGGAATCGTCAGTGAATAGCCTTTTAGTGGGTAAACCGGAACAGACAGCAGCGGCCGGAGCAATTGCGTGGAGTACGAGCCCAAAGCCATGACGTATCCGTCCGCCGTCAGCGTTTCAGCGCCACAGACAATCCCGCTTATCCTGTCTCCCTGTGTCAGCAGCGCATCGACGTTGGTGTGATAACGGAAGTCGACGCCAGCCTCGCGCGCCCTCGCCGCAAGCTGCTGGGTAAATAACTGGCAATCTCCGGTTTCGTCATTAGGCAGTCGTAGCCCGCCGGTCAGCTTATGCTTAACCGCCGCCAGCGCCGGTTCAACCTCGGCCAGTTGTGAGGCTTCCAGCAGTTGATAAGGAACGCCAGCGTCTTGCAACACGGCGATATCGCGTGCCGCATTGTCAAACTGCTGAGCGGTGCGAAACAGCTGCAGCGTGCCTCCCTGACGTCCTTCATATTCAATGCCCGTGCTGGCCCGCAGTGCTCTGATGCAGTCGCGGCTGTACTCTGCCAGCCTGACCATCCTGGCCTTATTTTCGGCATAGCTTTGCGGATTGCAGTTTTTCAGCATTTGCATCATCCAGGCGAGCTGAAAGCGGGAGCCGTCCGGACGCACGGAAAGGGGCGCGTGGCGTTGCACCATCCATTTAACCGCTTTTAAGGGGACACCCGGCGCGGCCCAGGGCGCGGCGTAGCCAGGGGAGATCTGCCCGGCATTGGCGGCGCTGGTGCCTAATGCCGGACCGGCTTCTTTTTCAATCACGGTTACCTGATGCCCGGCCTGCTGCAGATACCAGGCGGTTGTCACGCCCACGACACCACTACCGAGTACAATAATTTTCATCTTGATATTTATCCTGAACGCGTTATCGCTCAACCACGCGGGCATTGTCCGCGCGGTCTGTGTTCGGTATGGCTTAGGCCTGGATGGGGTTTTGCGCCTGCCAACATCTCACCGCACTGCCTTTTTCCTGTAATAACAGTGGCTGGGGCGACTCGCAGCCGCGTGTTGCCTGTGGACAGCGATCGCGAAAATAGCATCCCGTCGGCAGGTGACGGTTACCCGGTAGCTCGGTGTTGACCGGCGCGCCGTCCAGCGCCGCGCCGATGCGCGGTACCGACTCCATCAGTAACTGGGTATAAGGATGCTGGGGCGCATCCAGAACACGCTGTGTTTCGCCCAGCTCCACAATCTGCCCCAGATACATGACCGCGACGCGATCGCTCATATGGCGCACCACCGACACGTTATGCGATATCAGGATGTAGGTGAGGTTTTGCTGTTTTTGCAGGTCCACCAGCAGATTCAGAATCTGCGCCTGAACAGAAATATCCAGCGCGGAGGTCGGTTCATCCAGGACGATAATATCAGGCTCGGATGACAGGGCCCGGGCGATGGCGATGCGCTGACGCTGCCCGCCGGAAAACGCATGCGGCGGCCGGTCCAGGTATTCGGGACGAATACCGACCTGGTTTGCCAGTGATTCCGCCAACGCCCGCCGCGCTTTTTCTGACGGACGCGACTGAATCCACACCGGCTCGGTGATGATGCGCCACACGGGCAGGCGAGGATCGAGGGAAGAGAGGGGGTCCTGAAACACCATCTGCATACGACGTCCCCGATGACCGGCTGGGGCCGTTGCCAGTTCAAGCTGGCCTGAGGTTGGACTCAGCATGCCCATCAACAGTTTCGCCAGGGTGCTTTTCCCACAGCCGGATTCGCCAACAATCCCCAGTGTTTCGCCCTGTCGGACCTGAATATCCAGGCCATTCAGCGCATGAACCCGTTCCGTCACTTTGCCGCGCCAGTTCTTTTTGGCAGGGAAGGTGACATGCACGTTTTGCAGCGTAAGCAGAGCATCAGACATGACGCGTCTCCTGTTGTGGATACCAGCACGCGACCTGCTGGGCGGTGTCGCCTGTGGCATGAAGTCGCGGCGGGTTGCTGCAGCGTTCTCCCGCCGCAAAACAGCGCTCGCGAAAGGCACAGCCTGCGGGCAAGCAGGCCAGATTGGGTACGGTTCCGGAAATCGATGCCAGCGGCGCACGCGGTTCAATGGCGTCCGGCGAGCAGGCCAGCAGGCCGATGGAATAGGGATGGCACGGTGAACGCAGGACGGTGTCAGTCACGCCGCTTTCAATGACGGCCCCGGCATACATGACGTAAATCCGATCGCACAGTTGGGAAACCACAGCCATATCATGGCTGATAAACAGCACGGCGGTGCCGGTCGCTTCGGCTTTTTGTTTCAGCAGGCGCAGCACCTGGCGCTGAACGGTAACATCCAGCGCGGTTGTGGGTTCATCCGCAATCAGCAGGTCAGGCTCACAGGAAAAGGCCAGGGCAATCATGACGCGCTGCCGCATTCCGCCTGAAAGTTCAAAAGGATAGCGCTCCATGACGTTCTTCGCGTCCGCGATTTGCATATCGCCCAGTAGCGTGAGCGCACGGGCTTTTGCCTCACGGGCAGACAGAGGACGATGCTGACGAATCACATCCACCATCTGTTTGCCGATGCGGCGGGTCGGATTCAGGGCGGTCATGGGCTCCTGAAAAATCATGGCAACGCGATTGCCGCGCAGCTTGCGCATGTCGACTTCACTGGCGGCAAGCACATCCTGCCCAGCCAGCTCCAGCTTGCCGCTCTTGATGTGATAGCTGTGTTCTGGAATCAGCCGCATCGCCAGCATGGCGGTGACGGATTTCCCCGAACCCGATTCGCCAACCACGCCGACAATTTCGCCACGATTGATGTGCATCGATACGCTGTTCAGCACGTTCACCTCTCCCTGAAAAACCGGGAAACTCAGCCGTAGATCCTCAATCGTCAGGATTCTCTCTTGCATCAGTTACGTCCTCCCGCTTTCGGATCCAGCAGGTCCTGGATGCCATCGCCAAACAGATTGAATCCCACCGCCGTGATTAAAATGGCGGCCCCGGGAAAGGTGCAGTACCACCACTGATCCAGAACGTAGTTGCGGCCGTTAGCCACCATCGCGCCCCATTCCGCTGTGGGTTGCTGAGCGCCCAGGCCAATAAAACCCAACGTAGCCGCCATCAAAATCGCGCTGCCAATATCCAGCGAGGCCTGCACCACCAGCGGCGGCAGGGCATTGCGCAGGATATGCCAGCTAATCAGGTGCCAGCGCGAGGCACCAAAGGTTTTTGCCGCTTCCACGAAGGTATGCTGCCTGACGATTAACGTTTGACCCCGCGCCAGCCGGACATAAAAGGGGATGCGCACAATGGCGATAGCCAGCATGGCGTTAAACAGGCTCGGCCCCAACGCCGCAGCCAGCGCCATGGTCAGTACCAGCGAAGGAATCGACAGCATGATGTCCATCAGGCGCATAATCATCGCATCGCTGCGACCGCCTAACACACCGGACAGGCAGCCCAGTAACGAACCGCTTATGCCTGCCAGCAGCACGACAGCCAGGCCTGCCGCCACCGACTGTTGGCTGCCGACCAGTACCCGGCTGAACAAGTCCCTGCCCACTTCATCAGTACCGAACCAGTGCGCGGCACTGGGTGCCTGGAGGCGATCGGTCAAACTGATGGCATTGGGATCGTGGGGGACAATCCAGGGTGAAAACACCATTAACCCCAGCATCAGAATGATGATGGCGGCACCCAGCAGCGTCAGTGGGCTTTTGCTCAGCATCCACAGGCGGCGTTTCCAGGCGAACAGGCCGGGTTTGACCTGACGCACGGCAGGCTGTTCTTGCGTTATCATCATGTTCTACGCTCCCCGACCCATGCGCGGGTCAATCCACAGATAAAGAAGATCCACGAACAGGTTTACCAATACGTACGCAAAGGAAACCACGATGGCAAAGCCCATCACCGCCGGGAAATCGAGCGCCTGAATAGAGGACACCACATAAGCGCCCATGCCGGGCCAGGCAAACACGGTTTCGGTTAATACCGCGCCATACAGCAGGTCGCCTAATGCCAGCCCCAGGACCGTCACGGAGGGAATCAGGGCATTGGGCAGGGCATAACGCACGACGATCGTCCATTTCGGCAGGCCGCTGGCCAGCGCGGTGCGAATATAGTCTTCGCTCAGTTGTTCCAGCATGGCCGAGCGAATCTGGCGCGCCACGATGCCCAGATGAACAAAGGCCAGGGTGGTGGCAGGCAGAATCAGATGCTGAAGCGCATTAAAAAAGACCTCGATGTTGCCTTCCAGCAGGGCATCAACCAAATAGAAACCGGTGATGCGCGTGGGGGGATCGAGCCAGTCATCCAGGCGTCCGCCACCGGGCAGCAGGTTTAACTTGCCATAAAACAGCACAATCGCGCCCAGGCCCAGCCAGAACGCCGGGGTTGAAATCCCGGTCAGCGCCAGCAGGCGCACCAGATGATCGAGCCAGCGGTTACGATACACCGCAGAGAGCAAGCCCAACGGCACGCCAACGATCAGGGCGATCAACAGGGCACAACTGGCCAGCTCCAGCGTTGCGGGAAAAAACGCCCGTAAATCCTCTAACACGGGGCGGCCTGTCCGGATAGAGGTACCCAGATCGCCATGTAACAGCTGTTCCACATAACGAATAAATTGTTGCCATAACGGTAAATCCAGCCCTAACTGCTGACGGATATGCTGGACGATTTCATCACTGGCGCGATCACCTGCCAGAAGTCTGGCTGGGTCCCCGGGAATAAGATGCGAAATAATAAACGTAATGACGCAGACGCCGGCGACCACCAACAGCAGTCCCCAGCTACGCTGTCTTACTAAACTCCAGTAACTCATCATGTCTTCCTCAGCAGGGCCGGGCAGGCCCTGCATGAACGGGCGTGAGGGGTGTTATTCTTTGTGCATGGTGGCGATATTAAAGATTTGCTCCAGCATCGGGTTAAACACGTAGCCTTTAACCGATTTATTCATCGCCACCTGATAATTCTTCTGGAATAAATAAACGTAAGCCGCATCCTTAATCACGATATTTTGCGCTTGCTGGTAGTCGGTCGTCCGTTCAGCCTGATTCGGGGTCGATACCGCTTTTTTCAGCAGCGCATCCACGTCCGGGTTGGAATAAAACGAGCGGTTACCTGGCAGCCCTTTTTTGTCAGATTCAAACCAGTAATTCATAAACATATAGGGGTCGGCGAAGTCTGGGCTCCAGTTACCAATTGCAATGTCATAGTCCGCCTTGCCGATGCGCTCGCGCATGGTGGCGTTAGCCAGTTTTTCCAGCTTTACCTTGATCCCAATAGCCTGCAGGTTGGCCTGCATTGACAGGGCAATCGGCTCCCAGTTTGGGTCGCTGTCAGAATAGAGAAACGACAGCGACTGTGGCTTACTGGCAACCTTGTCCAGTTCAGCTTTGGCTTTTGCGATATTGAAGCTGTACTGCATGGCCTTCGCGTCGTAACCCCACATGCCTTCCGGGATCGGTCCACGCATCTGTTTTCCGTTGCCACCCAGAATGCCTTGCACCATCCCCTGATAATCGGTGGCCCAGGATATCGCCCGGCGCAAATCTGGCTGATTGAGCGGCGCTTTGCTGTTGTTCAGGTAGAGATAGGTGACCCGCAGGGCGGGATAATCCATCACGGCCACATCATTTTGCTTTTTCAGCGCGGCAAACTGGTCCACCGGCAAGGCATCAGCAATATCCACATCCCCTTTGGCCAACTGCAGGCGTCGGGCTGAGCTTTCACTGATGATCTTCACCGACACCCGTTTAAACGCCGGTTTTGGCCCGGCAAAGTGTGGGTTAGGCACCAGCACAAGTTGCTGACCTTTCTGCCAGCGCTGCAACATATAAGCGCCCGAGCCTGCAGTATGTTCCGCCAGGTAACTGCGCGCGTCGTCAGTCGCGTTAGCCTTGAGCACGGCCGGGTTAATGATGGAGGCACCGTCGTTAGCGAGGGTGTACAGGAAAGGCGCAAAAGGCGTACTCAGGGTGAAGCGCACGGTTAGCGGATCTACCACTTCGACTTTAAGATCGGCCGGGAAGGCTTCGGAAGGGCCCTGTTTGATACGCAGCAGGCGCTCAAACGACAGCTTAACGGCCTCAGCATTCACGGCTGAACCGTCCGCAAACGCAGCGCCTGGGCGTAATTTAAACGTCCATACCTTACCCTCCTCGCTGCTCTGCCAGCTTTCCGCCAGATCGCCTTCAACGTCTGTAGAACCCTTACCGCCTTCGGTTTTGTATTTGATCAATCGCTGATAGGCAGGGTAGGTAATGGTCCAGTCGTTATTATCGATGGTGACGGCAGGATCAAGCGTCTGAGGATCGGCAGCTTTACCAATCACTAACATATCTTTGGGTACCGCCGCCAAAACGGACGTCGTTGTGGCGGCCAGGGTGATGGCGAGTAACAAAGGGCGAAAATAGCCGGGGGCTGTGTGCGTCATTTTCATGGTAATACTCCGTCAGTCTGGGCTGGGGATATGCAGGTGAAAACATCGTTGAGAAGCGGGTAACGGGCCGCTTCCGGTAATTCGAAATGCCACCATTCCGTGGCAATGCCAGTAAAGCCGCCGCCAAACATCACGGCATTAAGCAGCAGTCTGTTGCGTTGGGCAGCAAGCGGTACGTCGGGATGATAAGGATGGGATAGCGCCTGCATGTCATCGAACCCGGTGCCCATATCCAGCGTCTGTCCTGTCGCATCGACCAGCGTGACGTCAATGGCGGTGCCACGGCTGTGGTTGGAGCCTTGCGATAACGGCACGACATAATTCTGGTCAGGGCAGGCGTGCCACAGCAGCTCCTGCGCTTTTTGCGGGCGATAGGCATCCAGCACCAGCAGGGTGAATCCGGCCACTTTTGCAATCGCCATGCTTTTCTCCAGCGCTTTCACGGCATCAGGGTGCAGCAGGCAGCGGGCGACGCTGTAGATAGGCTGGCCCGTGATGTTGTCGGCGGTGGCATATTTGAGGTCGATACTGAGCTCAGGAAAGGCTGCTGCAATATCGACCAACTCTGTTTCCTGCATCATGCGGTGATCCCTGTTTTATTAATGTTCAAATTGACCAAATTCCTGCTGTAACAGTCGGTTTTGTGCCAGTCGCTGAGAAAGCGCGGGGCCAAGGCGTTCAACAACGGCGGAAAGCAGCAGGTTAAACAGGCAACTCAGGGGCGCGAGTGAGTCCCAAAAATTGGCGGTGTCCGTTTTGACCTGAAGCAAATCCACCGGGTAATCACGTGCCCAGGGACACCAGATATCGGTGACGAGTGCCGTTGCAACCTTGCGCTCGGTGGCAACCCGGCAAAACTGTCTTGCCACGGTGGAATAGGCGCGCGTATCCGTCAGAATCACATAAGGTTTGGCAGACTCAGAATTCAGCGACTCCAGCCAACTGCCTGAGCTGCCATCGGCGTAGGTCACGCGCGGGCGTAAATATTCCAGATGACTGAAAAAGGTGTTAGCGATACCGCGGGTAGACTGAATACCCAGCACGATGACCGTTTCGGCATCCGCGATTTGCTGGCTGATATGGCGAAACGTATCTGTCTGAGCCAGTTGATAGACATAGCGGATAGCATCTAACTCCATTTGTAGCGACTGACTGGAGGGATCGGGCAGCGTGCGTTGCTGTTCCCATGAGTCAAGACGATCAATAACGCCCCATTGCTTGTAGGGTGTGTTAGGCACATCGCGCAGCAGGTTTTTCACATCATCAAGATTTTTAAAACCCAGCTTGCGCAGGTAACGCCCTACGGTAATACCGCTGGTCCCGGTTGACTGGGCAATGCTGTCGGCCGTTTCAAACGGTATTTGCTCGGGATGACTTAACAGCCACGAACTAATCCGCTTTTCGCTTGGCGTTTGCAGGCTAAAAGCGGCCTCAATCTTTTTGAACAGGTCTGCGTTAGCGCTCATCTCGTCCTCAATGTTACCTGGCTGTCATTGATCGCCATGTTGTTAGTTAAGTAACAAGCACAATGCATGCCATATTTCTGAGGTGCATAAAAACAGGCCGCACCTCAGATGATTCAGTGAAGGGGTTTGCGAGAAGTTGATATCCCGTTCATCAGGCAAGCGCAATTGGGGTGCAACATATTTAAAACCTGCATCACACTAGTGCAACAATATCGCCAGGATATGTGATGCAGGTGGATAAACCGACGCGCCTTTCCACCGTAACGCAGAGCCGGTGAGGTTGAGGTCGCACGGGACGGTGACCGCTGACTGACCGTAGAGAAGGCAAGTCGGCAGGGCACTACGCTGAAACCGCCAGGATTCTCATGAATATGCGGAGATGCGCACGCCTCAGGATTATCAGAAACGGGCCTGCCACATTCATCGAAATAAGGGTGAAATATGGAGTTTCTCAGCAGGATTTTATCAATGTGGCACAAATGACTGGCCGCAATAATTATGCTTTATTACCGCTTCGTTAATCATCTTTTAGGAATGTTTACCGACTATAAAATGGCAGTAAACACGATTCGGTCACATACTTGTTCTTTTAACTCGTTAAGTGACACACCATGATTAGCTTTGTTCGTTCTTTGTTCGCCAGCCCGGATAAATTCCTCCAGATAATGAGCCGCCAGGACATAAACGACTCCATTGCGGATGGTGAACGCATAATTATCGATGAAAACGGCAATGCTGCCGTCAATATTCTCAGTGATGAAGTGAAAGACGATTTCAATCGACACGTCAATACCTTAAAAGGAGTCTGAGGTGGGAACCGCAATTTTTATGGTATTGATGGTGAGTGGTTACTGGTATACCAGCCGGGATCTGTCCAGCCGTTTTAAAATGCGCCGTTCTTCAGGCTGGGATGTCTATTTTCTGGTCGCACTTTACGGTTGTATTTTTGTGCTTCAGGGCGTTTTCGTCACCGCCTTTATCTGGTTTATCTTGTTTATTATTTCAACCGTTTCTAATTTCCTGTATGTGTTTCCCGGCGATCATCTGCAGCTGCAAATGAAGTTTATGAACTGGAGTTTTCTGGGTATCCAGGCACCTGTGGTGATTATGCTGGCCTTTGCCATCCTGTTTTGCCTTTATCGTTCAAACTGGGCGGGCAGTGCGCAACTGAACGTTTCAGGCCGAAAAGATCTCTATCAAAAACTCTCTCGATCTAATGGTGTCGAACAGATGCTGTTTCAGTGTATGGAAGAGGGGGAGCTGGCGTGGATCACCTTAAAATCCCGACGGATTTATATCGGTATGGTGCATGCCGCCACCTTTGAATACGAAAGCACAGCCAATATCGTGCTTATTCCGATGCTGAGCGGCTACCGCGACAGCCATACGCTGAAGCTGTCGGTGGAACACAATTACAGCAGCTGGTATGCCGAGCATGGCATTACGCTGGATTCTGAGCCGAAGAATGCGATGGCATTCCGCAAAGTCATTATGGTGGACCAGATTGAAAGCTTCTCGCTATTCGATCCCGCCAGCGCTACCGCCCTCTCAATAGGGGAAGACCATCCGCAGAGCGTCGAGAAGAGTCGTGAAGGTGACAAGTCATCACCGCCAGATCAGCAAATCGAATAACACAGGGAGAATGCACGGCGTCAGTATTGCTGTGTTAATCCAAAAAAGCATTCAGGATGCAGTGTGTTCGTCGATCAACATCTACTCTGATTACTGACTTCATCAACGAGGAAACCGTATGGCTTATCAAGGGAAAATCTTAGTGATTGGCGCATCACGTGGCATAGGACTGGCCGTCGTAAAGGCGTTTGCCGCCCATGACTGGCAGGTGACGGCGACCCATCGCGGGGATCATCCACCGCAAGGTGATATCCCTCAGGTTGACTGGCACCGGCTTGATATGACGCAAACCGAGGCGGTTAAGCATTTTGCTGTTGGACTGAGCGGACAGCCTTTTGACGCCATTCTGATTAATGCCGGTATTTATGGCCCGTCCCATCAAAAGCTGTCGGAAAGCGACGACGCTGAACTGGCCCAGCTGTTTATGACCAATGCCGTGGCACCGATTCGGAGTGCGGAAATTCTGCTGCCGTTACTGAACCAACAAAACGGCGTACTCGCACTCACCTCCTCTCAACTTGGCAGCCTGAATGAGAATCGCAGCGCAGACGCGCCGCTTTATTCTGCCAGTAAAGCGGCCCTGAATATGCTCACTCGCTCGTTGGTCAGAACGGTGGATGCCCAGAACGGGACGTTAATCACCTTGCATCCCGGCTGGGTCAAAACAGATATGGGCGGCGATGCAGCGCCATTGACGCCTGAAGAGAGTGCCAACGGCATCTTTACCCAACTGACCACCCACCGTGGACGTGGCGGCCATCACTATATTGACTATGCAGGTAAAACGCTGCAGTGGTGATAGCACATCGCTCAGGGGTGACCGGCGGGCTGGCGCATGTCAGCCCGTTGTTATGCGAAATTTTGCAACATTTACGTCCCGGCATTACACTGCCTCTTTGATTCCATTGATTGAAGGTGCTTATGTCTCAGCCCTACCAGCGTGAACCGCTACCGCTGCCCGGCGGTCACAAGAAAGTTCTGTTGCACTCCTGCTGCGCGCCCTGTTCGGGAGAAGTTATGGAGGCCATGCTGGCATCCGGCATCGAGTACACCATTTACTTTTACAATCCGAATATTCATCCGCTTAAAGAGTACGAGCTGCGCAAAGAAGAAAACATTCGCTTTGCCGAAAAGTTTGGTGTGCCCTTTGTGGATGCGGACTACGATCGTGACGACTGGTTTAAACGCGCCAAAGGCATGGAGTGGGAACCCGAGCGAGGTGAGCGCTGTACCATGTGCTTCGATATGCGTTTTGAGCGCACGGCGCTGTACGCCCACGAAAATGGCTTCCCGGTGATAACCAGTTCCCTGGGGATTTCCCGCTGGAAGAACATGCAGCAAATTAATGACTGCGGCGTACGCGCTGCCGCCCACTATCCCGATCTGACCTACTGGGAATTCAACTGGCGTAAAGGCGGGGGATCGGCGCGCATGATTGAAATCAGTAAGCGTGAGAGTTTTTATCAGCAAGAATATTGCGGATGTGTTTACTCCTTGCGTGATACAAATCGTCATCGTGTCGCCAGTGGCCGCGAGCGGATTCAGATTGGCGTACAGTACTATCAACCTGACGATAACGCGCGTTAACGGTTTTTGTTAAAGCAGGCGGGCTATATTGTCGAAACCGCGGGTTTCCTTTATTCCGCCCGATCCTTTCTTTTTTGCGCTGTTTTCCCCCCGACTACATAAGCTGCAAGGATGCGTATTCGCATCCTGATTGCTGTCGTCCAATAGCTGTCTTTTACGACATACGCTCGGCGTACAGCCCATCATCTGCTTAAATGAACGTGTAAATGACTGCTGGCTTTCGAAATGGTATTTCACCGCCAGACTGATGATGGGCGCGCGGCTGTATTTTAAATCATTAATACAGGCAATTAATTTCTTTCTGCGAATATAACGCGCCAGAGTTTCATTGTTGTAACGGGAAAATAATTTTTGCAGATACCATTTTGAATAACCGGCTTTTTCGGCAATATCATCGATGCTTAAACGCTGATCCAAATTTTTATTAATCCATTCGGTAACAGAAATAATCACGCTCTCATTGTATTTATTCTCATTCATAACACCCCCTTAAATTTTGAAGGTGATTGTAAATTATCCTATGTTTCTCAAAACATTACGAACGTAAAGATTCTTAAGGAAGTGAATGGTTATTTCCTGCCATGTGGAGCTATAGGTCGAATAATTATATTAGGTAGCCGCATGTGTGCTTTTTGTTTCTGAGATGAGGAAGGGCGAGGCGTAATGTTATTGTATTATGAGCGTTGTGAGGGTGGTTAATTTATTGCCTTGCAGGACGGGAAGAACTCCTTCTGCGCTGGCGCAAGCGCCGTCGCAGAAGGCCCGTCATTTAGCCTTTAGAGCAGCTTGTTTTCAGCCAGCTCAAGCGCAAAATAGCTGAAAATCAGATCTGCGCCAGCACGCTTAATCGCCCCCAGACTTTCCAGCACGACGTTGCGTTCATCAATGGCACCCGCCTGAGCGGCGAATTTGATCATCGCGTACTCACCGCTGACCTGATAGGCCGCTAGCGGCAGTTCGCTGCGATCACGAATATCGCGCAGAATATCCAGATAGGCACCCGCCGGTTTAACCATCAGCGAATCAGCACCTTCCGCGGCGTCAATCAGTGACTCGCGAATGGCCTCACGACGGTTCATCGGGTTCATCTGATAGGTTTTACGATCGCCTTTCAGCGCCGTGCCGGCTGCTTCGCGGAAGGGGCCATAGAAAGATGACGCAAACTTGGTGGAATAGGACATGATTGCCGTTTGGGTAAAGCCTGCGGCATCCAGCGCCTGACGAATCGCTTTTACCTGACCATCCATTGCGGCAGAGGGCGCGATAAAATCTGCCCCCGCTGCGGCCGCGACAACGGCCTGTTTGCCCAGGTTGATCAGGGTGGCATCGTTATCGACGCCGTGATCACAGAGCACGCCACAGTGACCATGGCTGGTGTACTCACAAAAGCAGGTATCCGACATCACGATCATTTCAGGCACGGTGTCTTTGCAAATTTTCGACATGCGCGCCACCAGACCGTTTTCATTCCACGCATCGCTGCCGGTCGCATCGGTATGATGGGAAATCCCGAAGGTCATCACCGAGCGGATACCCGCCTTAGCAATACGTTCAATTTCATAGGCCAGACGTTTTTCCGGAATACGTCTTACGCCAGGCATAGCCTGAATGTCTTTATAGTCATCAATACCTTCCTCAACAAAAATGGGCAGCGCCAAATCGTTCAGGCTAAGGCTGGACTCCTGGAACATTGCTCGCAGTGACGCGCTGGCACGCAATCTTCTGGGACGTTGGGTAAGGGAAAAATCAGACATTGTTACTCACCTGGCCAAATTAAATAAGACGGCTAGTCTACTCCGATTAGGCGCAGGCGATGAAGGTTTGTGTGCGGTGTGCCGAGACAGTAAATGTGTCTCCCGCCACAGGGGCGGGAGACGAGGAGGTTACTCGTTGATATCCGGGTGCTGCTGCACAAGGTTTTTACGCTTCGCTTCCAGTCGGGCGATTTCTTCGTCGATATCTTCGATTTTCTGCTCGATGTTATCGTGATGCTCCTGAAGAATTTCGCGCGCTTCTTCCATGTCAGAGGCGGCAGGTGTGGCACCTTTCAGGGGCTTGTTCGCCGTTTCTTTCATATAAAGACCGGTAATCAGGCCAATCACCGCGACCACCATCAGATAGTAGGCCGGCATGTAGAGGTTATTGGTGGTCTCAACCAGCCAGGCTACCGCGGTTGGTGTCAGACCGGCAACCAGTACCGAAATGTTAAAGGCGCTGGCCAGTGCACTGTAGCGGATATGGGTGGGGAACATGGCAGGCAGTGATGAGGCCATCACGCCGGTAAAGGCGTTAAGGATAACGGCCAGCAGCAGCAGTCCGGCAAAAATCAATCCCAGCACGCCACTGTTGATCATCATGAACGCGGGAATAGCAAAGATCATCAGGGCGATGCTGCCGATAATCACAAACGGACGGCGACCAAAGCGGTCACTCAGCAGCCCCATGACCGGCTGGACAAACAGCATTCCTATCATGATGGCGATGATAATCAGAACGCCGTGATCTTCGGAGTAATGCAGGTTGTGCGACAGGTAGCTAGGCATGTAGGTCAGCAGCATGTAGTAGGTCACGTTGGTTGCAATAACCAGACCGATACAGGCTAACAGGCTACGCCAGTGTTTGGTGGCGATCTCTTTGAAAGAGACTTTCGGGCCGTCACGCAGACCTTCGCGGTCGCCTTGCTCCAGCTTATCCACGTGCTGCTGGAACGTGGGGGTTTCTTCCAGGGCATGGCGCAAATACAGGCCAATAATCCCTAGCGGCAGCGCCAGGAAGAACGGAAGACGCCAGCCCCATTCAAGGAAGTTTTGTTCACCGATAATGGTCGAGATCAACACGACAACGCCGGCACCCAGCACGAAGCCGGCGATCGAACCGAAGTCCAGCCAGCTTCCCATAAAGCCGCGCTTGCGGTCAGGCGAATATTCGGCGACGAAGATAGACGCGCCGGTGTATTCCCCGCCGACCGAGAAGCCCTGGGCCATTTTGGCCAGCAGCAGCAGAATCGGTGCCCAGATGCCAATGGAGGCATAGGAGGGAATCAGGCCGATACAGAAGGTACTGATCGACATAATGACGATGGTAATCGACAGTATTTTCTGACGACCGTACTTGTCACCCAGCATGCCGAAGAACAGGCCGCCTAAAGGACGAATCAGGAATGGAACGGAGAAGGTTGCCAGGGCGGCAATCATTTGAATCCCTGGCGAGACATCCGGGAAAAACACTTTACCCAAGGCATAAGCCACAAAGCCATAAACACCAAAATCGAACCACTCCATGGCGTTACCCAAAGAGGCGGCGGTAATGGCTTTACGTAAACGGGAATCATCAATGATGGTGACATCATCTATCCCAATTGGTTTTACACGCTTCCTACGCAATTTCATAGAATTACCCTGTAATGGAACATGAAAGTCCTCAACGGCGCGAACCGAAAATAGCGTTCAGACCGCTTCGTTGAGGAAATTTAAGCATAGCCGTAAAACAGCATTCTCTGTCGACTCACCAATACAACCAATACTGCCGTCATCTGGTTTATCGGCGGAAGAGTATAACGTTTTTGTGTGATATTTGTCATGTTTGAACTGAAAACGAGCAGTTTCACCTGCGGTTTGTAGCAGGAAACGACGCGAAAAAAAGTCAGGCTTCCCGCGCGTTTGCCTGGTAAATAAGCGCTTCGATGTTGAACGACAGTCACCGCCTGGCTTAAGTTATTAATAAATTTTAAGCATTTGTCGGGGTGGGGTTTGAAACTTGCCTAATGGAGCGCCTTCGGCAATACTCTTTCACCTTGATTTGGAGGAAGAATGTCAAGGAAAGCATCCAACACTTGCCAGAGCCCCTGGGTGGCGCAGATCGATAGTGTAGAAAGAAAATTAATGGATTCTTCTGAGGTGGGTCGCGCTCCCCGGCAGACTGACGTCGCCACTCACGTGCCGCTCCATTCAGGATGGCTAAGCTGCCGGGCTAAATACTGGATTGATCGACTGACACAGTTGAGCGAGACGCTGCAAACGTCGACGGTAACGGGCAAGCAGTGCTCGGACTATGAGGTGTGCCAGCAGCTGTTACAGCAGTCGATGCCAACGCTGCAACGCCTGAATCAGCGTGCCGGGCGTGCGTCTGATGCTGCCTCTTGCGACCAACAGGAAGACGCGGTGGCGGTGGCATTGCGGGCGGCGAGTAAACAACGGGCGTCGCAGCGAAAATAAGCCAGTCAACGCCGTCGCCATCAGGCTGATTCTGCGTGTAGCGCCCGCGGCTCAGGGGTTATCCACCTCAACGGGCAGATGACCATACTGCGCCATCCACGCAATCGTCGCCGTATTATCCATGGGTCGGGCATAAAAATAGCCCTGGACGAAGGTGACGCCATGCTGCTGCAAATAGCGGAACTGCAATGCCGTTTCCACGCCTTCTCCCAGGACCTGCAGCTTCAGTTTATGACTCAGGCTGATAATGGCATCCAGCACCGGCGTTTCCCCCTCCAGCGACTCGATTGCGTTAATAAAACCCTGGTCGATTTTAAGATAGTCCAGCGCAAAGGTTTGCAGGTAGCTAAGTGAGCAATGACCTGTGCCAAAGTCATCAATCGCCACTTTCATCCCGGCCTGGCGCAGCTGAGCCAGCTTAGTGGCGACCACGTTCCCTTCTTTAATCAGGCTGCGCTCCGTCAGTTCCAGGGTAATGTTAAACTCCGTTTTCGCCATCCTTTTAGCAAAGTTCAGCATGTCATTGACGAAGTCTGGGTGCTGCAGATGTTCGGCTGCCACATTAATCGCCAGATGAAAGCCTGGATTGGGCTTCCAGTGTTGCGTGTCCTCCACAATCAGATCCATCAGATGGTGCGTCACCGGGATAATCATGCCTTCCGCTTCGGCGGCGGTAATAAATGTGTCAGGGCGCACGCTGTCACCATTGGGCAGCGTCCAGCGCAGCAGTGCTTCTGCACCGGAGCAGCGTTGCAGTGTGCAGCTGTAGGTTGGTTGGTAATGCACGCTGAATTGCCGGGAGCGGATAGCGCGACGCATTTCATCTCCCCATGAAAAGCGCCTGCGTAACCAGGATGTCGTCAGAATCATAAACAGAACGGAAAAAATCGCCGCCATTGGCATAAACACGAAAAGCAACTGTGCCCACGTCTTGACCCGCTCGGCGCTCGGCGCAATCAGGGTGACACTAATGGGATAACGAGAGGAAGCCGCCTTGTATATCTGCGGTAAAAGCCAGTGGTTGCCTGGCATTTCGCGATTGCCTGACACTATTGGCGCGCCGTTATTAAAACGCATGGTGATTCTGTACTCATGTGTGCTGCCCAGGGCACTCATAAAATCAATCAGGTACTGTCCTTCCACCATCACCCAAAGTGCTTTGTCCGCAGAAATCTGGCGCACGAATATCACCGCAGGCCGATCCGGCACGCTGTAAGAACCGGTGAGGGATAAACTCCACCGGTCTTTGCCCGTCACCGGCGGTGTAGTACCAATCATGGCTTCAAGGGTCGCGGGTTTGTTGCCATAGGCGGAAGAGCAGCTGACCATGTCGCTTTCCAGCCTGCCGATACCGCGAAAATAGG
The DNA here is from genome assembly GCF_024520835.1 of Pantoea sp. Fr+CA_20. Lineage (NCBI taxonomy): Bacteria > Pseudomonadati > Pseudomonadota > Gammaproteobacteria > Enterobacterales > Erwiniaceae > Pantoea > Pantoea sp. Fr+CA_20. Next base: position 8,603 of record NZ_JALNPN010000019.1, on the reverse strand, counting down.
GATGAAGGGTGCCATTGATGCGCAGCGTATTCTCGACCTGATCGCATGATTGATCGTCATATTGACGAAGCGAAGCGATCATACTCCAGGCGTTATCGCTGATTTTTTCAGCCTGAGACAGCAAGGTCGCTGCCGTATTCACTTGTTGTTCTTTAACGGTCTTTCTGGCATCGATAGCAGTAAATAGCAAACCCAAAAGCAGGGGCAGAAGCCCTGCAAGGACGATGAGCGATCTGGCGTGATCGCGCTTTCTTTTTATTAGCGGCACCGTAAAAACCTCTGAATCGTTATGATGTTTTGCGAGGTGCTAAGGGTCACTGCAACATAGCACGCCAGTTCACGCCGCTGGTGAACGGTCGGAAATCCCTTATCATCCGATAAGGTCAATTATCGACCTTGTGGGCATTTAATTGACACAAAATTCATACTATTGGTGAAAGTTCAGCGATTAGTTTGATGGCTGCAGCAAAACGGTGATCGCGTAAGGCGGAAGAACGGACGGTGACTGACCTGTAAACGGTCGCGGTTGGGCGGCAACCCAGAGCGAAACCCAAACCCGGCGGGGTAAAATGCGCACTGTCTTTTTACGGCGGGAGGGCGGTTGCCGTCGGATAATCGGGTAAATAGCGGGCGCGGATAAGGCGATAACCGTGAAATAAAAACGAGGTCAGACGGATGTGTGCCCCGACAGCCTGAACAGCGCGGGGCAACGACCTGTTAATCCTGAAAATAAATCTGCTTCAGTGCCACTTCCACACCGCGCAGCTCTGCCAGCCCTTTAAGCCGCCCAATCGCGGAGTAGCCCGGGTTGGTGCGCTTGTGCAAATCGTCCAGCATCTGATGACCGTGATCGGGACGCATCGGAATGGCACGTTGCTCGCCCGACCGGCGACGACGCTGCTCCTCGGCAAGGATCACCTTGATGACGCCAACCATATCCACATCGCCGGTCAGATGGCCCGCCTCGTGGAAGCTGTTGGGGTTCGCTTCTCGTTTTGTCGCCCGCAGGTGCACAAAGTTAATGCGATCGGCATAGGCTTCTGCCATTGCGACAAGGGCATTATCTTCACGGACGCCGTAGGAACCGGTACAGAAACAGAATCCGTTGTGCAGACTGTCTACCGTTTCTTTCAGCCACTGCATATCTTCTTGGGTAGAGACGATGCGCGGCAGGCCAAGGATCGGACGCGGTGGATCGTCAGGATGGACGGCCAGCTTAATGCCGACCTCTTCCGCTACGGGGACGATGGCCCGCAAAAAGGTAGCCATGTGTTCGCGCAGTTTGGCTTTGTCGATACCGTCATACTGGGCCAACTGAGCCTGAAACTGCTCAAGCGTGTAACCCTCTTCCGCGCCGGGTAAGCCAGCGATGATATTGCGCACCAGCGTGGTTTTTTCTTCTTCGCTCATCGCAGCAAACCGTTCTGCGGCAACTTTTTGCTCGGCGGGGCTGTAATCTTTTTCTGCACCGGGGCGTTGTAGCAAGTGCAGTTCAAAGGCGGCAAACGCATCGGCATCAAAGCGTAACGCTTTCGCACCGTCCGGCAGTGCCCAGGCCAGATCGGTACGCGTCCAGTCCAGCACCGGCATAAAGTTGTAGCAGACGGTATCAATCCCGCACGCGGCCAGATTGCGAATCGACTGCTGATAGTTGGCGATATAGTGCTGATAATCGCCGCGTTGCGTCTTAATGGTTTCATGAACGGGAATGCTTTCAACGACAGACCAGGTGAGCCCTTTTTCTGCCAGCAGCGCCTGACGTGCTTTGATTTCGGCGACAGGCCATACTTCGCCGTTCGGGATATGGTGAAGTGCTGTGACAATCCCGGTTGCACCTGCCTGGCGAGCATCGTCGAGTGACACAGGGTCGTTTGGGCCGTACCAGCGCCATGTATGTTCCATTATTACTCCTTGGTGAACGTGTGGCCCAGTGGTCAGGCCGCTGGACCAAGAGTAAGATAGCGCGTAAATTAAGGCCGTGATCCGGATCGCAGCATAGTAAATACGTATCATCCAAAGCCTAAAAGCGTGTCGACAACAGGAGAGGGTTATGGCGCTACCGGTCTTAAAAACTGAGCGGCTTTATCGGCAGATTGCCAATGCCATTATTGACGGCATTAATCGCGGCGATTTCGTCCCGGGCGGTGCGCTGCCGCCGGAGCGGGAACTGGCTAAACAGCTTGGCGTCAGCCGGTCGTCGGTGCGCGAAGCGCTGATTGCGCTTGAGATGACGGGCTACGTCAATATTTACACCGGCACAGGGGTTTTTGTCGCTCAGACCTTACCCCAGCCCTCACCCGGCAAAGAAACGGAGAGTTTCAGCCTGCAGGACCTGCTACAGGCGCGCGAAGCCTATGAGAGTATGCTGGCCGGGCTGGCGGCGCGAAACGGCAGTGAAGCTCAGCGTCAGCAACTGCTGTCCCTCAGCGCAGCGCTGCAGGCATTTAATGAAAACGACGCGGCTTTTATTGAGCAGGACAAGGGGTTTCATCTGCTGATTAGCGAGATGAGCGGCAACGATCTGCTGCGGGAGATGATGGAAAATTTGTGGAACAAACGCGACAGCGCGCATGTCCGCCGACTGGAAAGTCACTATGCAGACAATACCTTTGCGGAGGAAATGAATGCCGACCATCAGCGTATCGCTGAGGCGATTGTTGCCGGGGATGAGCAGGCTGCACAGGCGGCGATGAGGCATCATCTGCAACATGTGCAGCAGCGCTTACTTGGTTAACAGTCGCGAAGGTTTGGGCCGGCCGGTGCCCAACATGATAGCCAGACGGCTGCCGCCCGGCGTGGTTTCCATCAGAATCTTGGTGATGCTGGTCAGGGGAACCGATAGCAACATCCCGACCGGGCCCAGCAGCCAGCCCCAGAATATCAACGACAAAAACACCACCAGCGTTGATAAACCCAGGCCGCGCCCCATGATGCGCGGCTCCAGCATATTGCCAAATACCATATGAATGGCAGTGAACAGCGCCGCCACCATCGCCGCGTCAAAGACGCTGTTGAGCAGCAGCGCCTGCAGGAAAGGCGGAATACCGGCGATAATCGGCCCGATATTGGGAATAAAGTTAAGAATAAAGGCCACAACGCCCCACAGTAACGCAAACTTCACGTCCAGCAGGTAGAGCGTCAGCCAGACCGCTATCCCGGTGATCAGGCTGATCAACGTCTTCAGTGCCAGGTAGTGCGTCACACCTTTGAGTGCCTTGTGTAATCCGGCAATGCGAATTTTGGGGTTCACAAAGGAGTTACGCATTTTATAAGGCAAATGGTGCACCTCAAACAGCATGAAGACCACGGTGAGGACCAGTAAAACGGTATTGGTCATGGCACCGGAAAACCCACTCAGCGCCACGCTGGCCAGGTTCATGACGGTGTTAGGGTCAAAGCGTTGAACCAGGGAGTTAGTCGAGATATTAAGATGGATGCTGGCCGCCAGATGCTGAACCACCACCATTTTCTTTTCCAGGATGGTGCGCAGTTGAGGATAAAGGTCGGAAAACTCACTCATGGAGCTGGCCAGCACGGCTCCCAGCAGCAGAATGACGATAAAAATCACCGTAATCACCAGCCCGATCGCCATCCCGCGTCGCAGCCCGCGCCGCATCAGTATCGTCACGAGCGGATTCAGTACGATGGCAAAAAAGGCCGCCAGAAGTAACGGCACCAGAATGTCGGAGGCGGCTCGTATCCCCGCAAGAATAATCACCAGCATCGCCAGTTTAATTAAGATGTTTTGTCCAATTTTTTCCTGCTGCAACGCGTTCATTCTTTATCTCTACGCATAAATAACTGATGAAAGTGTAGCTGAAGGAAAAGTAACCGTCTGATTCATTAAGGGAAACGGTAAATCAGGCGCTGCGGCTGGCTGGCTACGGGCACGATAACCTGGCTTCACGCTTGCGCATAAAAGCGCGCTATCGGCGCTGAGTGAGGCACGCCACGTTATGACACTGTGCGTCTGCGCGCACAGCGACGCACCCACGACAACGCTGGCGTGGGTGCGGATGCGGTGTTAAAGCGACTGCGCGGATTCGCCCTGTTTTACCTCTTCACACACAGCGGTTTCACCACCCGGGATAAGAAGGTTCAGGACAATGGCGACAAGGCCGCCGCTGGTGGCTGCCGAACCAAACAGGTTCTCAATCATGGGCGGCAGATGGGAAAGCGATGCAGGAACGGATTCAATCCCCAGGCCGAAACTAAAAGCCAGCCCGACAATAAGCATCTCCCTGCGCGTCAGCGCGGTCTGGCTGAGGATGCGAATCCCTGCCGTGACCACACAGCCGAACATCACCATCGTTGCGCCACCCAGCACCGGCGTGGGGATCTGTCGCAGCGCCTCGCTAAAGGGGGGAAACAGCCCCAGCAGGATAAGCATCACACCGACATAGCGACCGACAAAACGACTTGCTACGCCGGTCATCTGGATCACGCCGTTATTTTGCGCAAATGTGGTATTGGGAAAGGCACTGAGCATCGCTGCAATCATACAGCTCAGCCCGTCAGCCAGAATGCCCCCTTTGAGACGGGCGCTGAAGGCCCGATCGGTAATCGACTTGCCGGAGATCAGGCTGTTCGCGGTAAGGTCGCCCACTGCCTCAATAATACAGACCAGCGAGACCAGCACCACGGGGATGAAAATGGTGCTACTGAAGTGGAAGCCAAACGGAAACAGGGACGGTAAACGGAAGGTGCTGTCACCCAGACCCTGAATATGAAATTTGCCACTCAGCGCGGCGGCGATACAGCCCGTGACGATGCCCACTACGATGGAGGACAGTCGCAGCCAACGGTTGCTGGCGCAACTTAGCAGCACTATCACCCCCAGGGTTAACGCACCGAGTGCAAGGTTGCTGAGGCTGGCGAAATCCGGTGCCTTTTCACCGCCGCACCAGTTTATGACGCTGACCTTAATCAGGCTGATACCAATGAGCGCAATAACGCTGCCCGTCACCACGGGAGTAAAGACCCGCTTTAAGGTGTCGATAAAGCGGCTGACGATAACCGGAACCAGCGCCGCCACAAAGTTGACGCCAAACAGCATCGCCATAATGTCCTCTGGCTTGCCGCCTTGCGCTTTGACCCACAGGCCACCGGAGATGGCCACACCGAGAAAGGCGAAGCTGGTGCCCTGCATGCATATCATGCCCGCACCCACGCCCCAAACGCGGTTTGACTGCAGGAAGGTGCCGATGCCGGAGGCAAGCAACGACATGCTGATCAAATACGGCAGCCACGCGTCCAGACCCAGCGCCGTGCCGATCAGCAACGGGGGCGTAATGATGCCGACCAGGCCGGCCAGCACATGCTGTGAGGCGCTAAAAAAAGCCTGAAGTGGCGGAATGCGTTGGTCCAGACCGTAAAGCAGGCCGCTGTTTTTTTCGTCAGACACGGTTATCTCATCTCAGTGCGGGGAAGTGGTTCGATGTTGCATAAAGCAGGCCAGCTTTTTGACTTATCATGTCTGAATGCTTTTAACGTTATTAAATCAACAGGATAGGGTGGTTCTGTCTGGTGTATTACGCCCGGATGCACATGAAACAGATGATTCCTGACTGGGCATGTAAGAAATTATGGGTTCATGAAATCGCCATTAAGCCGTTTTTTTGCACCATGGAAGTGCGTCACGAGGCGATCCATAAGGAGCGCGATGGCATGCTGCACGCTTATCTCCTCACACCGATAAGGAAGAAACACGGCGCTAAAAGAAACTTTTATTTCGAATTTGTTGAATTTGAAATTTTAAAAGAGTGTTTTTTCGCTTCAGTCTGTCTGACCGCAACCGGCATCTTCGCTGAGAGATCGATAAAAAGCCTGACAGGTGGGCGTTTCGTTATCTGCCGCGTCGGCAGATGTGACGCTGCGGCGAGCCAAAGAACAGCCTTTGCTGGCGGCTCATCGGGGATAAAATGAAGAAATGCGATCTGCTCCACTAAAAAGTAATTTTCCAAAAACATTTATTTGAAAAATTTGTTTCATTGTAATAGCTTCATAGCATGCTTTTGGCTTCATCTGCCCAGCCAGCATGCCACTTCTTGTGCTTTGCCTGCTGGAACCGTACACACCAAAGAGGCAACATCATGACTATCGTAGGAAATTTTATTGGCGGTAAAACCACGTTCAGTGCCAGCAACGAAACCATTCCTGTGTTCGATCCGGCGACCGGCAAGGTTATCCGTGAACTGACCCAAAGCAGCGCAGATGAAGTGGCCCAGGCGATTGACGTGGCACATGCTGCCTTTCCTGCCTGGTCCAAAACCTCACCGCTGCGTCGCGCCCGGGTGATGTTCAACTTTAAAGCCTTAATGGAACAACATCGTGATGAACTGGCGGCATTGATCGTGTCTGAGCACGGTAAAGTCTGGTCCGATGCGTTAGGCGAACTGACGCGCGGCATCGAGGTGATTGAGTTCGCCTGCGGCATTCCCCACCTGCTTAAAGGTGAGAACTCACCCAATGTGGGAGGCGGGGTAGACAGCTACTCGCTCATGCAGCCTGTGGGTGTGGTCGCCGGAATTACACCTTTCAATTTCCCTGCCATGGTGCCGCTGTGGATGTTCCCTATTGCGCTGGCCTGCGGTAACACGTTCATTCTTAAGCCACCGGCACTGGACCCGTCAGCCGCGGTACGCATGGCGGAGCTGCTGAAGGAAGCGGGCTTGCCGGACGGCGTTTTCAACGTTGTCCACAGTTCGAATGACAACGCAGAACAGCTCTACAAAGATTCCCGTATCGCGGCCGTCAGCTTTGTCGGCTCGTCGGGTGTGGCTGAGCACATTTATAAAACGGCCAGTGCGCATGGTAAACGCGTACAGGCATTTGGCGCGGCAAAAAACCACGCCATTGTGATGCCAGATGCGGATCTGGATGCCACGGTCAATGCCATCATGGGCGGTGCATTTGGCTCTGCGGGTGAGCGCTGTATGGCCCTGCCGGTGGTGGTGGCGGTAGGTGATGACACGGCGGATAAGCTGATTTCGCGCCTGACGCCGCTGATTAAAGCATTACGCATCGGTCCCGGCATCAACAAGGGCAGCGACGAAAATGAAATGGGTCCTGTCGTCTCTGCCGCCCATCAGAAAAAAGTGCTGGGCTATATCGATAGTGGCGAGCAGGAAGGGGCAACGTTGGTCGTCGATGGGCGTAACCAAAAGGTCGCGGGTTTTGAGGACGGTTACTACGTCGGCGGCACGCTATTCGATAATGTCACGCCAGAGATGGTGATTTGGCGCGAAGAGATTTTTGGCCCGGTGCTGAGCATCATGCGCGCGGCGGATTACGACAGTGCGCTGAAACTGGTTAACAGTCACGAATTTGGTAACGGTAGCGCCATTTTTACCAGTAATGGTCACACTGCGCGTGAGTTTGTGCAGGATGTCGAAGCTGGCATGGTCGGCGTCAACGTGCCGGTTCCGGTGCCGATGGCGTTCCACAGTTTTGGTGGCTGGAAGCGGTCGGTATTCGGGGCGCTTAACGTCCACGGGCCAGATGGCGTGCGTTTTTATACGCGCATGAAAACGGCTACCGTACGTTGGCCGAGCGGTCAGCAAACGGTTTCTGAATTTAGTATGCCAACGTTAGGTTAAGTGGATGGGCCAGTTAGCCTGATCGTGGGCGCTGGCTAACAGCATGTTTACTCTGAAGGACGGCGGATAAGGAGACGGCGGATGTCATTACTCTCGAAGGTAAAACAGCCTGATAACCAGGGGCGCATACAGCAGGTGACGCCGGAAAGTGCGGGCTGGCGCTATGTAGGTTTCGAGTCTTACCTGTTGAAAAAAGGGCAAACGCTCAACCTCACTAGCGGCGATACTGAACTTTGTCTGGTGCTGGTCGCGGGCCTGGCTTCCGTCACCACGCGCCATGCGACCTTTCCGGGGCTTGGCAAGCGGATGTCGCCGTTTGAACGTATACCGCCTTATTCCGTGTACGTCCCGCATGATGATGCCGTGACGGTAACGGCTGACAGCGATCTGGAACTGGCCGTGTGTCAGGCTCCGGGCCAGCGCGACAAACTGCCCGCCCGCTTGATTGCGCCAGAAGATGTCGGCGTTGAACGGCGTGGCAAAGGACACAACCAGCGCCTGGTGCATAACATTCTGCCGGACAGTGAACCGGCAAACAGCTTGCTGGTGGTAGAGGTGTTTACCGACGAGGGCAACACCAGTTCCTATCCGAGTCACAAACACGATCAGGAAAACAGTGAGAACGAAACCTATCTCGAAGAAACCTATTACCACCGCTTTGAACCCGAACAGGGCTTCGCTATGCAGCGCGTTTACACGGACGATCGTTCGCTGGATGCGTGCATGGCCGTTTACAACCGGGATGTGGTCACGGTGCCGCGCGGTTACCATCCCGTGGCGACGATAGCGGGTTACAACAACTACTATCTTAATGTGATGGCAGGGCCGGTTCGCTTGTGGAAATTCAGCTGGGAAAGCGATCACGCCTGGATTAACAGCGATCACTATCCGGCGGGTTAATCACTGCGGATAGCAACGGGCAGCCTGCGGGCTAATGCCGATCATTTAAGGATCGGTTGACCGATCCAGTGGCAGGTGTAAAAAGGGTTCATGTTCATCATGGAC